>NZ_JBNDIK010000003.1:0-247351 GCF_050434365.1 Massilia sp. UYP32 | reverse complement strand
ATCGCATCTGGCCCCTGTCACCAATCCGTGATCAAATTGGCAAGAGGGACATTTCTACTTTGCGCAACAGGGGACATTTCTATTTAGCGTTGACAGGGCTGTCCAACATTTTCGACACGAGCGACTTTCACGACAGCGCCGACGTCACCTTCAGCACCTCATCCGCCGTCGTCACTCCCTCGATCACCTTCATCGCCCCGGCAATGCGCAGCGGCTTCATCCCATCCTTCACGCTCTGCTCGCGCAAGGTGCGCATCTCGCCCGATTCGCGAATCAACCGCCCGAACCCCTCGCTCACTGTCAGCAATTCATAAATCCCGGTCCGCCCCCGATACCCGGTCTGCCGGCACTCCGGACACCCCACCGCCCGATACACGGTCGCAGGCTTCGCGATTTTCCACGCCCCGCCAATGCTCTCCCACACCTCATCGCTCAATTCGCCGCCCGGCGCCTTGCATACGGGGCAGAGCGTGCGCACCAGGCGCTGCGCCATCACGCCAATCAGGGTTGCCTCGAGCAGATAATCCGGCACGCCCAGTTCCAGCAGGCGCACCACGGCCGACGGCGCATCATTGGTGTGCAGTGTCGAAAACACCAGGTGCCCCGTCAGCGCCGCCTGGATCGCCATCTCGGCCGTTTCCAGGTCGCGGATCTCGCCCACCATGATGATGTCGGGGTCTTGCCGCATCAGCGAACGCACGCCATCGGCAAACGACAGGTCGATCCCTGGCTGCACCTGCATCTGGTTGAATGCCGGTTCCACCATCTCGATCGGATCCTCGACCGTGCACACATTCACTTCGCTGGTCGCCAGCGCCTTGAGCGTCGTGTACAGCGTCGTGGTCTTGCCCGATCCCGTCGGCCCGGTCACGAGAATGATGCCGTGCGGACGGCGAGTCAGCCCATCCCAGCGCTGCGCATCGTCAGGCGGAAAACCCAGTTCCGGCAGGGTCTTGACCACCACATCCGGATCGAAGATACGCATCACCAGTTTTTCGCCGAACGCGGTCGGCATCGTCGACAGCCGCAATTCGACTTCCTGGCCGCCGGCGGTGCGCGTCTTGATGCGGCCGTCCTGTGGCCGGCGCTTTTCGATCACGTCCATCCGCCCCAGCAGCTTGATGCGCGCGGTCATCGCGATCATCACCGCCGCCGGCACCTGATAGACCTGGTGCAGCACGCCATCGATACGAAAACGCACGGTCGCGAATTCGCGCTTGGGTTCGAGGTGGATATCCGAGGCGCGCTGTTCGAAGGCGTAACCCCACAGCCAGTCGACGATATTGACGATGTGCTGGTCGTTGGCGTCGAACTGCTTGTTCGATTTTCCCAGTTCGACCAGCTGTTCGAAGTTGTTTCGCATCGCGACGTCTTGCCCGCTGCTGCGGTTGGCGTCGCGGATCGACTTGGCCAGCGCGAAGAACTGCGAAATGTATTGGGCAATGTCGAGCGGATTGGCCAGCACCAGCTCGATGCGGCGGCGCGAAACCTTGGCGATCTCGGCTTCCCATTCGGTCAGCGCCGGATCGGCCGTCGCCACCACCAGCGTGGTCGCCGTCATTTCCACCGGCAGGATATTGAAGCGCGCCGCGTAGCTGGCCGACATCACGTCCGCCACCTTAGTGAAATCGATCTTGAGCGGGTCGATGCGAATGAAGGGCAGGCCGACCTTGGCCGCGCACCATTCGGTCAGCACATCCAGCGTCAGCAGCCGGTGCGGCGGCAAATTGGAGACCAGTTTGCACTGCGCCACCGCCGTCAGCGGATGCATGATGCCCGGCGCATTTTTCAATATTCCCTGGGCCTGGGCGAAATCGGCTTTGACTTTCTCCTTGGTGACGATCCCGTCGGCCAGCAGCCACGAGAAAATCGACTGCAAGTCGAGCTTGCGCAAGCTGGCGGGTTTTTGCGGGATGGCGTTCACGGTGGCCCTGGCTGAATGGTCAATCGGTGGCGAGCAATCCCTTGACCCAGGATTTTGCAGGCAGCTTGGTCTGCGCCACGATCTGCGCGGCGCGCGCGGCGAGCGCTTCCTTGTCGAGCGTGGGGCGGGTCTTGAAGCATAGCGCCACCACATTCCCGTCGTGCACCTCGGGCAGGCAGATCACGTGGCCGAAGGCGAACTTCATCGCTTTCAGGTTCTTGGCGAAGCTCGGGTGGTCGCCGAACAGGTTGACGGTCATGATGCCGTCCTGTGTCAGGCAGGCGGCGCAGGCCTCGTAGAACTCGGGCGTGTCGAGCACCGGGCCGCGCGCGGTGGCGTCGTACAGGTCGCATTGCAGCACGTCATAGGCCTCGTGGTTGGCCGGATCCTCGACGAAGTCGAGCGCATCCATCTCCAGCACGCGCAGGCGCTCGTCCTCGGGTGGCAGCTTGAACATCGAGTTGCAGATCGCGATCACGGACTCGTTGAGTTCGACGGCGGTCACGTGCGCCTGCGGGAATTGGCGATAGCAGAACTTGGTCAGGGCGGCCGTCCCCAGGCCCAGCTGGGCAATGGCCTGCGGCGTCTCGATGAACAGCATCCACGCCATCATCTGCTGCGCGTATTCCAGCTCGGGCCAGTCGGGCTTGCGGATGCGCATGGCGCCTTGCACCCACTCGGTGCCGAAGTGGAGGTAACGGACACCGTCCTGTTCGGACAGCGTGACGGGTGCGAATTTCGGTTTGCGCGCGGGACGGCGCGAGGATTCGACTTGTTCGATGGATTTGCGTTTGATGAGCATAGAGGAGCCTGGTGGAATCGCCCTATTATCGGGGGATGGGTTCCCCCAGCGCAAGCTCGGGTCCGAATGAACAACGCGGCCTCATGGGCCGCGTTGCTCGATTTCTAACGATGCAAGATCAGTACTGGCTGTACGCCTGCTGGCCGGTGTAGCTGTCCAGCGGCTCGACCGAGACGCGCAGGCGCACACGGTTGCCCGGGTCGCGGTTCATCAGCGAGGTGTAGGTCTGGCCGCGGTATTCATAAGTCACGTTGTAGCCGGCGGTGCGCGATTCGATCGCTTCCACGGTGCGGCATTGCTGCACGGCTTGTTCTTGCACGGTGCTGCCTTGCGGGCGGCCATTGTTCTGGACACGGTCACCGACCATGGCGCCGGCGATTGCGCCCGCTGCCGAGGCGGCCACCTTGCCGTTGCCGCTGCCGACCTGGCTGCCCAGCAAGGCACCGGCGATGCCGCCGATGATCGTACCGCCGGCGCCGCGTTCCTGTTGCACCGGCACTTGCACGTATTCGGTACGGCATTCCTGGCGCGGGGTACGGACTTGCTCGAGACGCGGCTCGACGCGCACCACGCGGCCGAAGTCTTCGAAGTCGGCGGCCTGGGCCAGCGGCAGGGTGGCGATGCCGAGGGCCGAGATGATCAGTTTGGCTTGCAAGTTCATGAGAGTACCTCGTTGAGTGGTGCGACTTGATTCGTCGATTCGTTACAGACTTCATGGTACGCCTATCGCAAAAAACCATCGAATCCGCGTGGCAACAAAATGTAACAGCGAATAAAGCGTGGAACAACTCGCGCCAGAATGAAACCGGCCCCGAATGCGGCGTTTTCGTGTCACAGATGGACCTACCGATTCTTACAAATAGGCATCTGAAACTCACATTTGGGTTGCTTCCAATACCACAAAACGTTACCCTTACACAAATCATGGACTTATTGGCGTATAGCAACGACAGCGAGGTAAGAAGCAGCAGCGCTACCCAGCGCCGCGAGGGGTGGCGCCATGGCGCGTTATTGACAGGTCGATTTGAGGAAAAAATGAGTTTGTTGATGAGAGTGGCGCCAAATCTTGTTCAAGCCATTCGCGCGTTTCGCGTTGGCGATTTGCAACAGGAGGCCGGGCGACTCGGACATCATTTCCTGTACGCCCACTGCGCCAATACGCTCACCAAGCAGCAGGTCTGCGCCCGCATCGGCGAGAATTTTTATTTCCCCAAGCCGTGCAGCAAGAACTTCGATGCGCTGCGCACCTGCCTGACCGAAACCATCCACGAAGCTGGCCCGCAGCCGGGCTTTATCGTGGTGCTCGAGCAGTTGCCGAGCGCTCAGAAGTTCGACAAGGAAGCGCGCGAAAACCTGCTCGACGTGTTCCGCGACGCGGCCGAATTCTGGGCCGAGAAAAAGGTGCCGTTCCGCGTGTTCTACTCGTTCGCGACGGTCCCGCCGACCGCCTGAGCCCGCCGCCAACCCTCCCCGAGGGCTGCGGTTGGCAGCCGGCCTTACGGTACAATGCCGGCTATGAAAAACATCGTGATCCTCATTTCCGGCCGCGGAAGCAATATGGAAGCGGTCGTGCGCGCGGCCGAGGCGGAAAGCTGGCCGGCCCGTATCGCAGCGGTGATCAGCAACAAGCCGGATGCCGGCGGCCTGGCTTTTGCCCAGTCGCGCGGCATCCCGACCGCCGTGGTGTCGAACAAGGAGTTCGCCACCCGCGCCGAATTCGACGCCAGACTCCAGGAAGTCATCGATACCTACCAGCCCGACCTGGTCGTGCTGGCCGGCTTCATGCGCATCCTGACCGCGCCATTCGTGGAGCACTATGCGGGCCGGATGTTGAATATCCACCCGTCGCTGCTGCCCCTGTTCCCGGGGCTGCACACGCACCAGCAGGCGCTCGACGCCGGCATGAGCGAACACGGCGCAACCGTGCACTTCGTCACCGCCGAACTCGATCATGGCCCGTCGGTGCTGCAGGCCAGGATTCCAGTCCTGCCTGGCGACACACCCGACTTGCTGGCTGAGCGCCTGCTGGCCGAGGAACACAAGATCTACCCACGCGCCGTACGCCTGTTCATCGAAGACCGCCTGGTCATCGAAGACGGCGCGGTGCGCATCGTCGAGTCCACGGATCACTCCCAGGCCGACGCCATCAGTATTTAATCAAGGATTTACATGAGATTGCCTCCAGCGATCGTCGCCAAGACCGAAGAAGTCTTGCGCGAGATTCTCCGTTTTACTTCGCCCGCCGACGTCACCCTGTCGCGCTTCTTCAAGGACAACCCGCGCTTCGGCGGCCGCGAGCGCGGCGTCATCGCCGAAGCCGTGTACGCCGTGCTGCGCAATAAATCGTTCTTCACCGACTTCGCCGGCCATGGCAACACGCCGTCGATGCGCAAGCTGGCCCTGCTGGGCCTGGCCGAGACCGTCGGCATCGACAGCATCGGCGGCCTGACCGAAGATGAGACCGATTTCCTCACCCGCATCAAGGAAGTCGACCGCAACCTGCTGCCGGGCCCGATCCGCGCCAACCTGCCGCAGTGGCTGTTCGACAAGCTGGTGGCCCAGTTCGGCGAGCAGGAAGCCCTGGAGCTGGCCGCGGTGCTGAACACCCCGGCGCCGCTGGACCTGCGCGTCAATTCCATCAAGGCCGAGCGCGACGACGTGGTCGCCCAGCTGGCGCAAGCGCCGATCGTGGCCGAGCCGATGCCGTTCGCGCCGCTGGGCCTGCGCGTGCAAAAGAAGCCGGCGCTGCAAAACCTGCCGCTGTTCAAGGAAGGCGCGATCGAAGTGCAGGACGAGGGCAGCCAGGTGCTGGCCCAGATCGTCGGCGCGCGCCGCGGCGAGATGGTGGTCGACTTCTGCGCCGGCGCCGGCGGCAAGACGCTGGCCCTGGGTGCGCTGATGCGCAATACCGGCCGCCTGTACGCGTTCGACGTATCGGAAAAACGCCTGACCAAGCTGAAACCGCGCATGGCGCGCAGCGGCCTGTCGAACGTGCATCCGGTGGTGATCGCGCACGAGCGCGACGCCAAGGTCAAACGCCTGGCCGGCAAGATCGACCGCGTGCTGGTCGACGCGCCGTGCTCGGGCCTGGGCACCCTGCGCCGCAACCCGGACGTGAAGTGGCGCCAGCAGCCGGGCGCCGTCGCCGAGATGCAAGAGAAGCAGGCCTCGATCCTGGACGCGGCTTCGCGACTGGTCAAGAATGGCGGCCGCCTGGTGTACGCCACCTGCAGCCTGCTGAA
This sequence comes from Massilia sp. UYP32, assembly GCF_050434365.1. Classification (NCBI taxonomy): domain Bacteria; kingdom Pseudomonadati; phylum Pseudomonadota; class Betaproteobacteria; order Burkholderiales; family Oxalobacteraceae; genus Massilia; species Massilia sp. UYP32. The sequence goes on along the minus strand of NZ_JBNDIK010000003.1, from coordinate 241,383 downwards.
CGAAGAGAACGACGTCATCGTCGAAGGCTTCCTGGCCAACCATGCCGACTTCGAGCTGGTGCCGATGAGCCAGGTGCTGGCCGAGCAAAAGATCCCGCTCGAGATGGACGACTACCTGAAGCTGCTGCCGCACAAGCACCAGACCGACGGCTTCTTCGCTGCGGTCCTGCAGCGCAAGGCGCTGGCGAAGCCGGCCAAGCCGGCCGCGAGCGAAGACAGCGCCGGCGCCGCCGCAGCCGCGGACGGAGAGTAAGGAGTCCCGATGCCGCTGTCCGACCTGCTGAACGTCCTGCTGGACGATGCCCGTCGTCCCGCCATCGCCTGGCAGATCGTGGCCCTCGTCCTGTGCGTGGCGGTGGGCTGGGGCCTGGCGCGGCTGATCCACCGTTCGCTGCTGAAAGACCGGGCCCAGACGGGCGGCCTGATCAGTGTCGGCCTGGGCAGTTTCAGCCGCGTGCTGTGGCCGCTCCTGACCGTCGGGCTGCTGGCGCTGGCCAAGACGGTGCTGGAGCAATACCAGGGCGTGTCGCTGCTGCGCGTGGCGCTGCCGCTGTTCATGTCGCTGGCGGTGATCCGCACCTTCTTCTACCTGTTGCGGCGCGCCTTCGCACGGCGCGGCCAGCTGGGGGCGGCCTTGCAGACCTTCGAGAAGGTGTTCGCCTTCGTGGTCTGGATCGTCGTCGCCATGCACCTGACCGGCATCCTGCCGGACGTGATGAGGGCGCTCGAGAATACCGTCCTGCCGGTCGGCAAGAACAAGATTTCGATCGCCGACCTGCTGCAGGGCGCGATCTCGATCGTCGTGCTCATGATGCTGGCGTTGTGGGCCGGCGCCGCGCTCGAAGAACGCCTGATGGGTTTCGAGCGCATGCACAGCTCGCTCAGGGTGGCGATGGCGCGCGTGGGCCGCGCGGCCCTGATCCTGGTCGCGGTGCTGTTCAGCCTGTCGCTGGCCGGACTCGACCTGACCGTGCTGTCGGTGTTCGGCGGCGCGCTGGGCGTCGGCCTCGGTCTCGGCATGCAGCGCATCGCCAGCAACTACGTGTCCGGCTTCATCATCCTGTTCGAGCGCAGCCTGTCGATCGGCGATCCGATCACGCTGGATAAATATTCCGGCAAGGTAGCGCGCATCAATACGCGCTACACCGTGTTGCGCGGATCCGACGGCACGCAAACGCTGCTGCCGAACGAGATGCTGATCACGGGCGTGGTGCTGAACCAGTCGGGCACCAACCGCAACGTGCGTGCGGTCACCAAGCTGGTCGTGTCCTACGACAGCGACCTGTCCGTGGTGATGCCGCTGCTGGAAGCGCAGCCGCTGGGCGTGGCCCGCGTGCTCGAGACGCCGGCGCCGAACGTGCTGCTCAATGCCTTCGTGGCCGACGGCTACGAGCTCGAAGTCGGCTTCTGGCTGGGCGACCCCGAGAACGGGCAGGGCGGTCCGATTTCCGAAGTGAACCGCAAGATCTACGCACTTGTGCAATCCGGCGCGATCAAACTCGGACATCCGTCGATGGACACGCGCTTGCTCGACGCCCATATCACGAAGGTGATGGGGCGGACTCCCCAGGAAGAAGGCCGGGACAAGACCGGGACTGGCGCAAATTTGGGCAAGTAAAACTGCCGTGCGGCAGTAGAACCACGTAAAATGCCCGGGTTGTAGGTGTGCGGTCACAGTGGTTGCACATTGGATAAGCCCTTGGGAGACTGAATGAATTTCTTTGACGACGCCCTGCACGCCGTGCTGTCGTTCCTGTCCACCGGCCTGCTCGATTTCTCGGCATGGCAAGTCGTGATCTATACGCTGGTGGTCACCCATATCACGATCGCCGCCGTGACGATCTACCTGCATCGTCACCAGGCGCACCGTGCGCTCGACCTGCATCCGATTCCAAGCCACTTCTTCCGCTTCTGGCTGTGGCTGACCACCGGCCAGGTCACCAAGGAATGGGCGTCGATCCACCGCAAGCACCACGCCAAGTGCGACACCGAAGAAGACCCGCACAGCCCGCAGACGCGCGGCATCCGCAAGGTGCTGTTCGAAGGCGCCGAACTGTATCGCGCCGAAAGCAAGGTCAAGGAAACCATGGACAAGTATGGCCATGGCACGCCGGACGACTGGATCGAGCGCCATGTGTACACCGGCCGCAGCACGCTGGGCGTGGCGTCGCTGCTGGTGATCAACGTCGCCCTGTTCGGCGTGCTCGGCCTGACCGTGTGGGCGATCCAGATGATGTGGATTCCGATCACGGCAGCCGGCATCATCAATGGCCTGGGCCACTGGTGGGGTTACCGCAACTACGATTGCAACGATGCGGCGACCAACATCTTCCCGTGGGGCATCCTGATCGGCGGCGAAGAGCTGCACAACAACCACCACACCTATGCCACCTCGGCCAAGCTGTCGAGCAAGTGGTATGAATTCGACCTGGGCTGGGGCTATATCCGCATGCTCGAGATGGTCGGCCTGGCCAAGGTGAAGAAGGTGGCGCCGAAGCCGAAGCTGGCCAAGAACAAGGCGCAAGCCGACTTCGACACCCTGCAGTCGGTGATCGCCAACCGCTACGACGTGATGGCGAAATATGCCAAGTCGGTGCGTCACGCTTTCCACGAAGAATTCGAGCACCTCAAGCACAAGGCGCAGCTGGAATCGCGCTTCCTGAAAAGCTCGCGCAAGCTGATGCAGCGCGAGCCGGCCAAGCTGGAATCGTCGCAAAAGCAGCAACTGGTCGAGCTGTTTCAGCACAGCAAGGCGCTGGAGACCATGCACACTATGCGCGTCGAACTGGGCGCGATCTGGGAACGCTCGCACTCGACCCGCGACCAGCTGTTGCACCAGCTGCAGGATTGGTGCAACCGCGCCGAAGCCTCGGGCATCAAGGCGCTGCAGGAGTTTTCGATGCGCCTGCGCACCTATGCCTGATCGGCGGCGTCGCTAAGAAATGACACAACGGCTTCTTCGGAAGCCGTTGTCGTTTGGGCGTTACGCGCCACGCCGCATCGGCGGCCACGTCAGGTAAGTCAGCGCCCGCCACACCCATTCGAGCGGCCCGTACTGGAAACGCGCCAGCCACCAGTGGCTGAACACGATCTGCAGCGCGCACAGCAGCAGGGCGATGCCGACCTGCTCGGTCCTGCCGATGCCCCACCATCCGAGCCCGTGGGCATGGAACAGCAGGGAAAACACGAGCGACTGCATCAGGTAATTGCTCAGCGCCATACGTCCAAATGGCGCCAGGACGCGCACCCGGGCCAGCACGCCGTGGCTGTACAGCGCCAGCAGCACCGCCGCGACGTAGCCGAGCGAGGCGGGCAGGCTGCCCACCGTCATCAAGGCGTTCGCCAGGTCATAGCCGCCGTCGTCGACGCCGGCAGGACGTCCGGTGCTGATCAGGCTGCTGAGCAGGCCCAGCCCGACCCCGAAGCCGATCCCGCCCACGGCCAAGCGCCGCAACAGCGGCAGATGACGTCCGGCGTTGGCGATCACGCCGGAGCGCACGAACCAGACCCCGACCAGGAACACGCTCACGCCGACCACCACGAAGCCGGTTTCGTCGCGCATCCGCGCCGCCAGGTGGCCCAGGCGCATCGCGACCGCGTCCGCATAGCTGCCGTTGGTGAGCACCTCCTTCTCTTCGATGCTGCGCGCCGTGCGCTCGCGGTATTGCAACAGGGTGGCGGACGCGTTATCGGTCTCTGCGCTGGTGACGCTGGAGACTGGTCCCGACTGGGGCGCATAGTGGCGCATGGCGCCGTCGAGCGCGGTGAGGCCATAGGTGAGCACGAAGATCGCGACGCCGGCGCGCAGCGGCCGTGCTCTTTCTGGCTGGACAAAGCCCCAGGCCAGGAGGCCGAGCAGCACGAGGGCGCCGCCGATCGCCAGCAGCGCCCCCATGTCGCCCTTGCCGCCGACGATATTCAGGATGGCCGCCAGCAGCATCAGGCTGCCCGGGACGATCGCCACCAGTGGAAACAACGCACGCCGTTCGGCGCGCAGGTAGACGCCCACCAGGCCGGCGAACACGAGCGGCGTGACCAGCCAGCCGGCGAAGCCGAAGCCCGGCAACTGGGCCAGCACGAAACAGGCGGCCAGGACGCCGATCATTGGGCGCGCCCTGGCGAACAGCATCAGCATCAGGGCCAGCGCGCCGATCGCATAGCTGATCAGGATGTCGCCGCTCCACAGCAGCAGGTAGTGCAGCAGGCCGAACAGGCCGAGGACGGCGATCCGGCGGCCATAGGCGGGCAGGAAGGGACGCTCGGCCGTGCGCGCCCGTTCCAGCATCAGGGCGAAACCCATGCCGAACAGCAGCGAGAAAATGGTCCAGAACTTGCCGCTGACAACATAAGCGACGACAAAGGCGACCAGCCAGTCCAGGCCGTGCAGCCCGGCCGGGATGCCGTTGCCGGATTCGGCCACGGGGCGGTTGAAGAATTCGACGTTGGCGATGCAGATGCCGATCAGCGCGAAGCCGCGCAATACGTCGAGGGCATCGAGGCGGTCCTGGCTGGGGATGGGAACGAAGGGGAAGGCGGAAGGCGGACTGGTCATTCCCCGATGGTAGCGCGGATCGGCGGGACGACAAAAAAGCCGCCGGGCTTGCGCGCCGGCGGCTTCGTCAAGAAGACAAGATCGATTACTTGATCTTGGTTTCCTTGTAGATCACGTGCTTACGTGCTTTCGGGTCGAATTTGGTGATTTCCATCTTCGCCGGCATCGTGCGCTTGTTCTTGGTGGTGGTGTAGAAGTGACCGGTACCTGCGGTCGATTCCAGCTTGATTTTGTCGCGGCCAGTTTTTGCCATGATAGCTCCCTAATTAAACTTTTTCGCCACGGGCGCGCATGTCGGCCAGCACGGCGTCGATGCCGAGCTTGTCGATCACGCGCAGGCCGGCGTTCGACAGACGCAGCGAAACCCAGCGGTTTTCGGATTCGACGTAGATACGGCGGTTCTGCAGGTTAGGCAGGAAACGACGCTTCGTTTTGTTGTTAGCGTGGGAGACGTTGTTACCAACCATCACACCCTTGCCGGTTACTTGGCAAACACGTGCCATAGTGCACTCCTTAAATATGTTCCAGAATTGGAAAAACGAGAGTATAGCGTGAAAAGCAAAGCGGAATCAATCACTTACGAAAAACAATGGTGTCTTTTCTAAATCGAAAAATTTAACAATTCCCGCTGAGTGTCGTAACTCGCTGTTTACGCTGTGTAATTTCAAGCAAACCTGACAGCCCATGTAAGGACGCGGGCGAGGCGCTGCCGAGGTTTATCGGTCACAACTGCCCATTCTCGGCAAAGGAATGCACCTGGTTGCCCGCCACCACGAAGTGATCCAGCACCCGGATGTCGACCAGCGACAGCGCCTGCACCAGTGCGCCCGTGAGTCGCAGGTCGGCCTCGCTCGGCTCGGCCACGCCGGACGGGTGGTTGTGGGCCAGGATCACCGCCGCCGCATTCCTGCGCAGCGCCGCCTTGACCACCTCTCTTGGATAGACGCTCGTATGCGTGAGCGTGCCCCTGAACATTTCCTCGCAATTGATCAGGCGATTTTTCACGTCCAGGAACAGCACCATGAACGATTCATGGGTCTGCAGCGCGAACTGGCTGCGCAGGTACTGGCGCACCGCCTCGGGCGAGCACAGCGCCTCGCGCCGGAACTGCTCGGCCACCGCGCGCCGCGCCAGCTCGAGCGCGGCTTGCAGCTGCGCGTACTTGGCCGGCCCCAGGCCGTGCAGCCGGCCGAACTCGCTCGATTCGGCATGCAGCAGCCGGTGCAGCGAGCCGAAGTGCGCCAGCGTGTCGCCCGCCAGCGTCACCGCGCTTTTTCCCGCCACGCCCACGCGCAGGAAGATCGCCAGCAATTCGGTATCCGACAGCGCATGCGGTCCATCGCGCAGCAGGCGCTCGCGCGGACGGTCTTGTTCGGGCCAATCGCAAATTCCCATGTTTGATTCCTCGCCAAAAAAAGAGGCAGCCAAGGCGCAAGCGGCGCGCGTGGCTTACAATAGCGGTTTGCCTGATCAGGTATGCCCGTCACCACAAAGAACATGTCCAACGCTGCTCCCGTCGTCAACGAATCCTCTTACCTGACCCTGCATTACCGTCTGGCAGTTGCCGGTGGTTCGGATGTGGTCACGACCTTCAATGGCACGCCCGCCACCTTGCTGCTGGGCCAGGGCCAGCTGGCGCCGTTCCTCGAGGCGCGCCTGATCGGCCTGCCGGAAGGCACGCACCAGACCTTCGAGCTCAGCGCTGCACAAGCGTTCGGCGAGCGTAACCCGGAGCTGATCCAGTCGGTATCGAAAGCCACGCTGGAAGAAAACTCGGTGCCGGGCACGGAATACAACGTGGGCGAGGTGGTCGAGTTCAACGCGCCGAAGGGCGGTCGCTTCGCCGGCGTGCTGCTGGAATTACGCGACGAGGCGGCCTTGTTCGACTTCAACCACCCGATGGCCGGCCGCGCCCTGCAATTCGAAGTGAAACTGATTTCGGTTCTGTAAGGACGACAGGAACAATGATGGAAAACGAAATTCTGCTGGCCCAGCCGCGCGGCTTCTGCGCCGGCGTGGACCGCGCGATCGAGATCGTCGAGCGCGCCCTGAAACAGTTCGGCGCGCCGATCTACGTGCGCCACGAGATCGTGCACAACGCCTATGTGGTCGAAGACCTGCGCGCCAAGGGTGCGATCTTCATCGAGGAACTCGAAGACGTCCCGCCCGGCAACACGCTGGTGTTCTCGGCCCACGGCGTCTCGAAGGCCGTGCGCGCCGACGCCGAGGCGCGCGGGCTCACCATCTTCGACGCCACCTGCCCGCTGGTGACCAAGGTCCACGTCGAAGTCGCCAAGATGCGCAAGCAAGGCGCCGAGATCATCATGATCGGCCACGACGGCCACCCAGAAGTGGAAGGCACCATGGGCCAGGCCGAAGAGGGCATGCACCTGGTCGAGACGGTCGAGGACGTGCAGAAGCTGCAGGTGCGTAACCCGGAACTGCTGGCCTATGTGTCGCAGACCACCCTGTCGGTCGACGACACCCTGGACATCATCGCGGCGCTCAAGGCGCGCTTCCCGAACATCATCGAGCCGAAGAAGGGCGACATCTGCTACGCCACCACCAACCGCCAGGAAGCCGTGAAGTTCATGGCGCCGCAGGTCGAGGTCGTGGTCGTCGTGGGCAGTCCAAACAGCTCGAACTCGAACCGCCTGCGCGAAGTGGCCGAAAAAATGGGCACGCCGGCGTATATGGTCGACAACGCGAGCAAGATCGACCCCAGCTGGATCGCGGGCAAGAAGCGGATCGGCGTGACCGCCGGCGCCTCGGCGCCCGAGGTGCTGGTGCAGGCCGTGATCGACCGCCTGAAAGAACTCGGCGCGGCCAGCGTGCGCGCGCTCGAAGGGGTCGAAGAACACGTGACCTTCCCGCTGCCGAAAGGCCTGGACGGCGTACGTCCTGAGCCATCTTCGCCAGCAGCCTGAACTTTATTTCTCGTACAGACAGAAAACAAAATTTGCTACTGCACGGATTTACCGTGATAAGTTTTCCAACAGCCAAGTTATGATGGCGGCGCTCGGAAAATTGTCATGGTAGCCAACCATGAGCGGCACTTCGGGAGGGATCCCGCGGTGCCGTTTTTTTGCAAGGCAAAAATACACAGGCAGAACGATGGAAACCTTTATTCAACAGCTGCTGAACGGCCTGGTGCTGGGCAGCATGTACGCGCTGGTCGCGCTCGGCTACACGATGGTGTACGGCGTGCTCAACCTGATCAACTTCGCCCATGGCGACGTGCTGATGATCGGCGCCATGATCGGCCTGACGATCCTGCAATTGCTCGAGGCTTATATTCCCGGCTTGCCGGGCTATGTCCAGCTGGCGGCCGCCATCCTCGGTGCGATTCCCCTCACCATGCTGGTCAGCATCCTGATCGAGCGCGTCGCCTACCGCCGCCTGCGCCATGCGCCGCGCCTGGCGCCGCTGATCACGGCGATCGGCGTCTCGATCCTGCTGCAGACCTTCGCCATGATGATCTGGGGCCGCAGCCCGCTGCCGTTCCCGCAACTGCTGTCGTCCGAACCGATCATGATTGGCGGCGCCATGATCTCGCAGACGCAAGTGCTGCTGCTGGTGCTGGCGGCCGTCGCCATGGGCGCCCTGGTGCTGCTGGTCGAGCGCACCAGGATGGGCCGCGCGATGCGCGCCGTGGCCGAAAACCCGCGCGTGGCCGGCCTGATGGGCGTGGACGCGAACCGCGTGATCGTCGCCACCTTCGCCATCGGCGCCGCGCTGGCGGCCGTCGCCGGCGTGATGTGGGGCGCCAACTATGCCTCGATCACCTTCACCATGGGCGTGCTGCCGGGCCTGAAGGCCTTCTGCGCCGCGGTGCTGGGCGGGATCGGCAACATCTATGGCGCCATGATCGGCGGCCTGCTGCTGGGGATCATCGAGGCGCTCGGCGCCGGCTACATCGGCGACCTGACCGGCGGCTTCCTCGGCAGCCACTACCAGGACATCTTCGCCTTCGTGGTGCTGATCCTGGTCCTGACCCTGCGTCCGTCCGGCATCATGGGCGAACGCGTGGCCGACCGCGCCTGAGCACGAGGAGCACACCATGGCACTCCTGACCTTCGACACCCAGCACAAGCCGCGCCAGGCCGCCATCAGCATGGCGGCCGTCCTGATCCTGATGCTGATCTTCCCCTTCGTCGCCTCGCAATTCGGCAACTCGTGGGTGCGCATCATCGACATCGCGCTGCTGTACATCATGCTGGCGCTGGGCCTGAACATCGTGGTCGGCTTCGCGGGCCTCCTCGACCTGGGCTATATCGCCTTCTTCGCGGTCGGCGCCTACCTGGTCGGCCTGTTCTCGTCGCCGCAGTTCGCGGCGCTGCTGGAGTCGCTCATCTATTATTCGCCGGCGCTCGGCGAAGCGCTGGTGGCCTTCTTCGGGCCCGAGATCGCCGCCAACGGCATCCACCTGTCGCTGTGGGCCATCGTGCCGCTGGCGGCGCTGTGCGCCGCGCTGTGCGGCGCGCTGCTGGGCGCCCCGACCCTCAAGCTGCGCGGCGACTACCTCGCCATCGTGACGCTCGGCTTCGGCGAGATCATCCGCATCTTCATGAACAACCTGAACGACCCGATCAACTTCACCAACGGGCCGCAGGGGATCAATATGATCGACCCGATCCGCGTGTTCGGGGTGTCGCTGGCCGGCGAGCCGGGCTCCGGCGCCAACGTCATGATCGGCGACTACGCGATGCCGTCGGTGAACGCCTATTACTTCCTGTTCCTGGCCATGGTGATCGCGACGATCTTCATCACCGGCCGCCTGCAGCATTCGCGCCTGGGCCGGGCCTGGGTGGCGATCCGCGAAGACGAGATCGCGGCCAAGGCGATGGGCATCAATACCCGCAACGTCAAGCTGCTGGCCTTCGCCATGGGCGCGTCGTTCGGCGGCGTGGCCGGCGCGATGTTCGGCGCCTTCCAGGGTTTCGTGTCGCCCGAGTCGTTCTCGCTGACCGAATCGATCGCGGTGCTGGCGATGGTGGTCCTGGGCGGCATCGGCCACATTCCGGGCGTGGTGCTGGGCGGCGTGCTGCTGGCGGCCTTGCCCGAGGTGTTGCGCCACGTGGTCGATCCGCTGCAACAGGCCGTGTTCGGCAAGGTGATCATCGAGGCCGAGGTGCTGCGCCAGCTGCTGTACGGCCTGGCCCTGGTATTGATCATGCTGATCCGTCCGGCCGGCCTGTGGCCGTCGCCGAACAGGGAAGAGCGTCCCAACGCGGCCCTGGCGCGCGAGGAAGAGGAAGCGTCGACCGCCTGATGAGTGTACAGATACATGAGCAGACCATGAGCGAACAAATCCTCCTGAATATCCAGGGCGTCAATAAACGCTTCGGCGGCCTGCAGGCGCTGACCGACGTCGGCATCCGGATCATGCAGGGCCAGATCTATGGCCTGATCGGCCCCAACGGCGCCGGCAAGACCACGTTCTTCAACGTGATCACGGGCCTCTATCAACCGGACAGCGGCACCTTCGAGCTGGCCGGCAAACCCTATTCGCCGTCGGCGCCGCATGACGTGGCCAGGGCGGGCATCGCCCGCACCTTCCAGAACATCCGCCTGTTCGGCGAGATGAGCGCGCTCGAGAACGTGATGGTCGGGCGCCACGTGCGCACGAAGCAGGGCGTGCTGGGCGCGATCCTGCGCCACAAGGCGGCGCGCGACGAAGAAGCCGCGATCCGCCTGCGCGCGCAGGAACTGCTCGACTTCGTCGGCATCGGCCAATTCGCCAACCGCACCGCCAAATTCCTGTCCTATGGCGACCAGCGCCGCCTGGAAATCGCGCGCGCGCTCGCCACCGATCCGCAGCTCCTGGCGCTGGACGAACCGGCGGCCGGCATGAACGCCACCGAAAAGCTGGCGCTGCGCGAGCTACTCGTGAAAATCAAGGCCGAGGGCCGGACCGTGCTGCTGATCGAGCACGACGTCAAGCTCATGATGGGCCTGTGCGACCGCATCACGGTGCTCGAATACGGCAAGCAGATCGCCGAAGGCCTGCCGGCCGAGATCCAGAAGAACCAGGCCGTGATCGACGCCTACCTTGGAGGCGCCCACTGATGGCTGACATTGTTCTGAAAATCGCCGGCCTGAAGGTCGCCTACGGCGGCATCAAGGCGGTCAAGGGCGTCGACCTGGAGGTGGCGAAAGGCGAGCTGGTGACGCTGATCGGCGCCAACGGCGCCGGCAAGACCACGACCCTGAAGGCCATCACCGGCACGCTCCCGCCGTGCAAGGTCGAGGGGACGATCGAGTATCTCGGCCAGCCGCTCGGCGGCACGCAGTCGTTCCGGATGGTGCGCCAGAAGCTGGCCATGGTGCCGGAAGGGCGGGGCGTGTTCACCCGCATGTCGATCCACGAAAACCTGTTGATGGGCGCTTACACGCGCGACGACAAGGCCGCGATCGATGCCGACATCGAGAAGTGGTACACCGTCTTCCCGCGGCTGAAAGAGCGGTCCAGCCAGCTGGCCGGCACCCTGTCGGGCGGCGAGCAGCAGATGCTGGCGATGGCGCGCGCATTGATGTGCCATCCGACCCTGCTGCTGCTGGACGAGCCGTCGATGGGCCTGGCGCCGATCATGGTCGAGAAGATCTTCGAGGTGATCCGCGACGTGTCGCGGCAGGGCATCACGATCCTGCTGGTGGAGCAGAACGCCAAGCTGGCGCTGCAGGCCGCGCACCGCGGCTACGTGATGGAGTCGGGCGCGATCACCATGACCGGCAATGCGCGCGACATGCTCGACGATCCGAGGGTGCAGGCGGCATACCTGGGCGAGTGACGCACCGATCGCGTGAGCGGCGCGCGAACGAAAAAAAGCCGACAGACGCGATTGCGTCTGTCGGCTTTTTTGTCTTGGGCTTGTTACTTCACCAGCCGCAGCTTAGGCCGCAGCGGCAGCCGTGGCAGCGCTGGCAGCATTGCCAGCTTTAGCAGCAGTCGCAGAAAATTGCGACACGGCGGCGTTCATATTGCTTTCGAGCGCTTCGACCGCCTGCTTGGAGGTCTTGCTGAATTGCTCGTAGCCGGCGTTGGCGTTGCTGATCGCGGTCTTGACGGCGGCGACGAAGCTTTCCGAGCCGGCCGGGGCGTTCTTGCTCACTTCGTCGACCAGCGAGATGACCTTGCGGTTGGCTTCGACGATCTGGCTTTCGGCGGCTTTCGAGAACTCGGCGCCGGTGCCGGTGGCGATCGAGGCCAGCTGGCGGCTGTACGACAGGGCTTTCTCGGCGTTCGGCTGCGCCTGCGAGGCGGTCAGCGAGAAGAATTCTTGTGGGTCCTTGGCGCCCAGCAGCTGGCGAGCGGCGGCCGACGAATCTTCCAGGGTCGAGCGCGCGGTGCTGATGTTCAGTTCAACCAGCTTTTCCACGCCTTCGAAGGTCTTCGAGGTCAGTGCCGAAAACAGGGCGAATTGCGAATCGAGGCTGGCCTTGGTAGCGTTCGAAAATTGTTCAGGGATTGCAAACATGTGGCTCTCCAAATATGTCGTTTCAAGAATGGACTATTGCTCTGTGAGACAGGTTCTTCATTAAAACGCAACGAAACTCTTTTTGTGCACCGCAACAGGGCAGATTTTCTGTCAGTTCGTTTGAAGCGTCAAGCGTTTTTGATGCGACGCACCATCCAAGATACATAATTTTCTAGAATGCATTTAATGCAATAAAAGTCAATTGATCTCGCGCAAACCCTGTGCATCTTTCAGCCGGTCAAAACTCCATGGTAGAGACATGCTAGACTCGATGCTTGCGATTTATTCAATGCCGTGCAGCGCGCATTGCCAGCATCATGTCGACCCACGCCACTTCCATGCCCGGCAGCTCCTGGCTGTCGCCCGTGCCGCTGTTCTTCGTCTTCCTCTGGAGCACGGGTTTCATCGTCGCCAAGCTCGGCCTGCCGTATGCGCCGCCGCTGACCTTCCTCATCGTGCGCTGCCTGGGCGTGCTGGCGGTGCTGCTGCCGTTGATGCTGCTCTGGCGCGCGCCATGGCCGCGCGGCCAGGTCCTGCATCTCGCCGTGGCCGGCGTGCTGCTGCAGGCGGGCTACCTGGGCGGCGTGTGGGCCGCCATCAAGCTCGGCATGCCGGCGGGACTGACCGCCCTGATCGTCGGCATGCAGCCGATCCTCACCGCCGCCTGCGCGCCGCTGATCGGCGAGCGGGTGCGGCCGATCCAGTGGCTGGGCCTGCTGCTCGGCCTGTCCGGCGTGGCGCTGGTGGTCTACGCCAAGCTGGGCCTGGCCGGCCTGTCGCCCGCCGCCCTCGGCCTGTGCGTGTTCGCGCTGCTCTGCATCACGGCCGGCACCATGTACCAGCGCCGCTTCTGCCCGCGTTTCGACCTGCGCAGCGGCACCGCGATCCAGTTCGGGGCCACGGTGCTGGTGCTGGCGCCGATCGCGGTGTGGCTGGAAGACCTCGACCCGGCGTTCTCGACGGTTACCTGGAGCGCCGACTTCGTCATCGCCTGGCTGTGGTCGGTGTTCGCGCTGTCGATCGGCGCCATCTTCCTGCTGTTCAAACTCATCGGGCGCAGCCAGGCCACCGAGGTGACCAGCCTGATGTACCTGACCCCGCCGACCACCGCCATCATGGCCTGGCTGCTGTTCGGCGAAGCCTTCAACGCGCTCGGCCTGGCGGGCATGGCGGTGGCCGTCACCGGCGTCGCCTTCGTCGTGCGCAAACCACCGGAGACCACATGACCATCGAGAACCCTGGCCAGGCGGCCGTCGACGCCGCCATCACCTCGCGCCGTTCGATCCGCGCCTTCCTGGACAAGCCGGTCGCGCGCGAAGACATCGCCCGCATCCTGGACGTCGCGGCGCGCGCGCCGTCCGGCACCAACACCCAGCCGTGGAAAGTCCATGTGCTGACCGGCGCCGCGCGAGAGCGCCTGTCAAGCGCGATCCTGGCGGCGTATGCCGACCCCGAGCAGGCCGCCCAGCACCAGGAGGAATATCCCTACTATCCGCGCGAATGGGTGTCGCCGTACATCGACCGGCGCCGCAAGGTCGGCTGGGATTTATATGGCCTGCTGGGCCTGACGCGCGACGACAAGGCCGGCATGGCGGCCCAGCATGGGCGCAACTTCACTTTCTTCGATGCGCCGGTCGGGATGATTTTCACCATCGACCGCATCATGGAGCAGGGCTCCTGGCTCGATTACGGGATGTTCTTGCAGAACATCATGGTAGCGGCGCGGGCGAGGGGACTCGACACCTGTCCGCAAGCCGCCTTTACGCAGTATCATCGGATCATCGCGGCCGAACTCGGGCTGCCGGCGAACGAGATGGTCGTGTGCGGCATGGCGCTGGGCTGGGCCGATCCGGCGCGGATCGAGAACACCCTGGAGACCGAGCGCGAACCCAGCCACGTGTTCGCCCGCTTCATGGAGTAAAGTAATAACCAACAATATCTCATTGATATCAAACGAAAGTTTGAATGCAGGGGAGGTGTTGGTTTTCGCGGATTATTTCCGCACGGAATGTTCTTTTCTCTTGCGATCGAGCGTCGTTCCGCTACACTTTCATCTGTATCTCATCGGTTTGGTCCAGGGGCGTTTCGATGTTTAAACTTGCTTTGGCTGCAGTTGCCGCCGCGTTGTTCGCTATTGCACCAATGCAGGCATCCGGTGCCGGGGCGGGCGCAGGGGCGGGCGCGACCGAACAAGCGCAGAAGTCCAAGCCTGCCAAGGCTGCCAAGAAAAAGCCCAAGCGCAAAGCGAAGGCGAAAAAGACCACCAGGAAGCGCAAGGAAGTCGCCAGCGCCGGCGACAACGGCCAGCGCATGGTGCGCCGGGTCCGCACCGTCAACGGCAAGCGCGTCGTCACCTACCACCCGGCCCGCGCCGCGGCGGGCGCCGTCGCCGTGGCGGCGGTGGCGACGGCCGGCGACAGGGCCGGCCTGAACAAGACCGACGATCCGCTGTCCCTGCGTTCCAGCGTCGCCTACGTGGTCGACCAGAACAGCGCCGAAGTGCTGTTCGAAAAGAACGCCAACGTCGCCCTGCCGATCGCCTCGATCACCAAGCTGATGACCGGCATGGTCGTCATGGAAGCCAAGCAAGACCTCGACGAAGTCCTGCGCGTCACCGACGCCGACGTCGACCGCCTGAAGTACAGCAGCTCGCGGCTGCCGGTCGGCGCGCGCATGACGCGGCGCGAACTGCTGCACATCACCCTCATGAGTTCCGAGAACCGCGCCGCCTCGGCGCTGGGCCGCAACTACCCGGGCGGCATCGAGGCCTTCGTCGCCGCGATGAACGCCAAGGCGCGCCAGCTCGGCATGATGGACACCCATTACGTCGATTCCAGCGGCCTGTCGAGCCGCAACGTCTCGAGCGCGCGCGACCTCGTCAAGCTGGTGATGGCGGCCCACGAAGACCCGCTGCTGCGCGAATTCTCCACCACGCCGAAATCGACCGTGAAGGCCAGCGGCCGCACCATGCATTACGCGAACACCAACTACCTGGTGTCGCTGCCCGACTGGAACATCGGCCTGCAAAAGACCGGCTTCATCAACGAAGCGGGACGCTGCCTGGTGATGCAGGCCATGATCCATGGCCGCAATGTGGTGATGGTGTTCCTGGATTCGAAAGGCAAGATGTCGCGCACGGCCGACGCCGGCCGCATCCGCCGCTGGATCGAGTCGCTGCCGGACCGCATGGACGTCGATGCGGTGCGCACGCCGACCATCACGGCCAGCGCGCCGGCATTGCATTAATCCTCGATCACACCGGCGCGATCGGCCGGTAACCCAGCGTCGACGAAATCCGCGACGCCGTCTGCACCAGGTCTTCGAGCCAGTCTTCCTGCAAGCGGTCGGCCGGCGCCGAGATCGACAATCCCGCCACCAGCTTGCCGCTGTCGTCATGGATGCCGGCCGCCATGCAGCGCACGCCCAGTTCCAGTTCCTCGTTGTCGCGCGCATAGCCGCGCGCCCGCACCAGGCTCAGTTCGCGTTCCAGCCGCGCCAGTTCGGTGATCGAATTGCGCGTGTGGCCGGCCAGCCCCGTGCGGGTGGCATAGGCGCGGATCGCCTTGACGTCGTCCACGGATAAAAACAGCTTGCCGGTCGAGGTCAGGTGCAGCGGGCCGCGCCCGCCGATGGCGCGCACCACCTGCATGCCGGAGCGCTCCGAGAAGGCGCGGTCGATGTAGACGATCTCGTCGCCCTGGCGCACCGACAGGTTGACCGTCTGCTGGGTCTTGCGGTGCAGGGCGCGCATGGCGTCGAGCGCCGCTTCGCGCACCGACAGCCGGCTCTTGACCACATTGCCCAGTTCCAGCAGGCGCATGCCGAGACGGTAGGTGCCCGGCTCGACCCGGTCGACGAAGCGCGTGACGACCATGTCGTTGAGGATGCGGTGCGCGGTCGAGGGATGCAATCCAGACACCCGCGCCAATTCCTTGAGGCTGACCGGATCGGTATAGCTCGCCAACGCATCGAGCAGCGCCATCATGCGTTCGATGACCTGGATCGACGTCTTGGCTGGAGTAGGGGTTTCCATTTTCATGATGTGGTTGGTGCAGTGCAGTATCGTTCTCTTTATACCATGATGTGAAAAGACCATGCAAACCGGCGGCTTGCGTCGCGGGCCAACTTGCCACATGCTTGTGCGCGGACGGGGCATAATGTCGTTCCTGCATGTTGGAATGCCAAGAACGATGGAAAACCCGATCAGCGAATTCAAGACCTTGCGCGGCCTGGAGCGCATCGGCGCCGCCTGCCGCAACACCTGGGACGGCCTGCGCTGGGCCTGGCGCAGCGAAGCGGCGTTCCGGCAAGAGGTCGTGGTGATCGTCATCGCCAGCGTGGTGGCGCTGCTGTTGCCGGTGTCCGGCTTCCAGAAGCTGGCCCTGGTCGGCGTGCTGGTCGTGGTGCTGGTGGTCGAGCTGATCAATTCGGCGATCGAAGCGGTGGTCGACCGCATCTCGCTGGAGCGTCATCCGCTGTCCAAGGCGGCCAAGGACCTGGGCAGCGCCGCGGTGGCGCTGACCCTGCTGCTGGCGGGCGCCACCTGGGCCGTCGTGCTGTACAACCGCTTTATGTAGGCTTTGCGTTGCGTCGTCCGCGGACGGCGCTGTATGAATCAACCATGGAGAAGACTATGACCTTACGCCTCGGCGACACCGCTCCCGATTTCGAGCAGGATTCCAGCATCGGCAAGATCCGCTTCCACGAGTGGGCGGGCGATTCCTGGGTGGTGCTGTTCTCGCACCCGGCCGACTTCACGCCGGTGTGCACGACCGAACTGGGCCTGACCGCCAAGCTCAAGCCGGAGTTCGACAAGCGCAACGTCAAGGCGATCGCGCTGTCGGTCGACCCGGCCGACAAGCACGTCGACTGGATCAAGGACATCGAGGAAACCCAGCAAACCGTGGTCGGTTTCCCGATCGTGGCCGACGCCGACAAGACCGTGTCCGGGCTGTACGACATGATCCACCCGAACGCCTCGGCCACCGCCACCGTGCGCTCGCTGTTCGTGATCGACCCGGCCAAGAAAGTGCGCCTGATCATCACCTACCCGATGAGCACCGGCCGCAACTTCGACGAAGTGCTGCGCGTGATCGACGCCCTGCAGCTGACCGACGGCTACACCGTCGCCACGCCGGGCAACTGGAAGGATGGCGACCCGGTCATTATCCCGCTGACCGTCACCGATCCCGACGTCATCAAGCAGAAGTACCCGAAAGGCTTCGAGGCGCCGCGTCCTTACCTGCGCCTGACGCCGCAGCCGAACAAGTAATCGGCAGCGCAGGGGCGAGGCTTGCCCCATGCCATGTCTACCGCAAGACGGCGAACCTGGGTTCGCCGTTTTTTTTCGTGGTATCCAGGCAACAAACTCGCGATGATCATCGTCGTGGGACGAATATCTCTGCATAAGCAAATGAGAAAGCTGTCGTTTGGAAAACGGCAGCCCGAGCCTTACCCTGTGCTCCACAGGAGAGCTCGGCATGTCGATGACGTATGTGATGGCAGGATTCGCGGTAGGTTTGTTGGTCGGCATGACCGGCGTCGGTGGCGGCTCGCTGATGACGCCCTTGCTGACCCTGCTGTTCGGCGTCTCGCCATCGGTCGCGGTCGGCACTGACCTCGCCTTCGCCGCGATCACCAAGAGCGCCGGCACCATCACCCACCGCTTCACCCGCACCGTGCAATGGCAGATCGTCGGCCGCCTGTGCCTGGGGGCGCTGCCGGCGGCCGTGCTGGCGGCGATCGCGCTCAACCATTTCGGCGCGCTCAGCGAACAGCTGGGGCAGGTGATCCGCTACACGATCGCCGTCTCGGTGATGCTGACCGTGGTGGCGCTGCTGCTGCGCAGCCGCCTGCTGGCCTGGATCCATGCCCACCCGGAACGCCAGCTGCAGGGCCGCGGCCTGGCGGCGGCCACCATCATCTCGGGCGCCGTGCTGGGCGTGCTGGTGACGGTGTCCTCGATCGGCGCCGGCGCCATCGGCGCGACCTTGCTGGTGTTCCTGTATCCAAAGCTGAGCCCGGCCGAAGTGGCCGGCACCGACATCGCCTACGCGGTCCCGCTGACCGCCATCGCCGCGCTCGGCCATTGGTGGCTCGGCTCGATCGACTGGATGCTGCTGCTGACCCTGCTCGTCGGTTCGCTGCCCGGCATTACCCTCGGCGCCATGGCGGCGCGCGCCGTGCCGGAGCGCTTCCTGCGCGCCTTGCTGGCCACCACCCTGACGGCGGTGGCGGCGAAGCTCGTCTTGTAAATTGCGCCCTACCAAATAGCAATTACTGTCTATGCAAATAAGTATTCTTTCGTTTGCTTTATGAACATCGCGTGAGAATATTCGAGTCCGATAGAAGAATTTGTAATAAGGACTCGCATGACTTCGCTTGCATTGCCGGGCAACGCGGCAGCAACCAAGCCCAAGCGGCCAGGCCGGGTCATTCCCGGCTTCGGCATTTCGCTGGGCTTCACGCTGTTCTACCTGGCGCTGATCGTCCTCATCCCGCTGTCGGCGGTATTCCTCAAGACCTCCAGCATGAGCTGGGCCGATTTCTGGGCGACCGTCACGTCCGAGCGCGTGGTGGCGTCCTACCGCCTGAGTTTCGGCGCGTCCCTGATCGCGGCCGCCATCAACGTCGTCTTCGGCGGCATCGTGGCCTGGGTGCTGGTGCGCTACCAGTTCCCCGGCAAGCGCCTGATCGACGCCC
Organism: Massilia sp. UYP32; assembly: GCF_050434365.1. Taxonomy (NCBI): domain Bacteria; kingdom Pseudomonadati; phylum Pseudomonadota; class Betaproteobacteria; order Burkholderiales; family Oxalobacteraceae; genus Massilia; species Massilia sp. UYP32. The sequence continues at coordinate 222,651 of NZ_JBNDIK010000003.1, read as the reverse complement.
TGGTCGACCTGCCGTTCGCGCTGCCGACCGCGGTGGCCGGCATCACGCTCACTGCGCTGTACGCCCATAACGGCTGGATCGGCCAGTACCTGGCGGCGCTGGGCATCAAGGTGGCCTTCTCGCCGTTGGGCGTGGTGGTGGCGCTGACCTTCATCGGCCTGCCGTTCGTCGTGCGCACGGTGCAGCCGGTGCTCGAGGAAGCCGAGCGCGAACTCGAGGAAGCCGCCGCCAGCCTGGGCGCGCCGCCGCTGCAGACCTTCATCCGCGTGGTGCTGCCGACCATCGTGCCGGCGCTCCTGACCGGCTTCGCGCTGGCCTTCGCGCGCGCCACCGGCGAATACGGTTCCGTCATCTTCATCGCCGGCAACCTGCCGATGGTGTCCGAGATCACGCCACTCCTGATCATCTCCAAGCTGGAACAGTACGACTATACCGGCGCGACCGCGATCGCGGTGGTGATGCTGGTGTTCTCCTTCATCCTGCTGCTGGCGATTAACCTTCTTCAGGCGTGGACGCGCAAACGGGCGGGCAAGGCATGAGCGCGGTCCTCGACAAGGTGGCGCCGCCGGCCAAGCGCGCCGCCAACAACAAGCGCCTCGACACCAGCGTGCTCGAGCCGCGCTGGGTGCGCGTGGCCCTGATCGCCATCGCGCTGATCTTCCTGACGCTGTTCCTGTTCATCCCGCTGGCGGCGGTGTTCACCGAGGCGCTGGAAAAAGGGTGGGAGCTGTACGTCGAATCGATCCTGGACCCGGATGCGGTGTCGGCGATTAAGCTGACCCTGATCGCGGCCGTGATCTCGGTGCCGCTGAACCTGGTGTTCGGCGTGGCGGCGGCGTGGGCCATCGCCAAGTTCGAATTCCGCGGCAAGAGCATCCTCCTGACCCTGATCGACCTGCCGTTCTCGATCTCGCCGGTGATCGCGGGCCTGATGTACGTGCTGCTGTTCGGCGCCTCGGGCTGGTTCGGCCCATGGCTGGCGGAGCACGACATCAAGATCCTGTTCGCGGTGCCGGGCATCGTGCTGGCCACCGTGTTCATCACCTTCCCGTTCGTCGCGCGCGAGCTGATTCCGCTGATGCAGCAGCAGGGCACCGAAGAAGAAGAGGCCGCGCTGGTGCTGGGCGCCTCGGGCTGGTCGACCTTCTGGCGCGTGACGATGCCGAACATCAAATGGGGCCTGCTGTATGGCGTGATCCTGTGTAATGCCCGTGCGATGGGCGAGTTCGGCGCGGTGTCGGTGGTGTCGGGCCACATCCGCGGCGAGACCAACACCATGCCGCTGCACGTCGAGATCCTCTACAACGAATACAACTTCACGGCCGCCTTCGCCGTCGCATCGCTGCTGGCGCTGCTCGCCCTGGTGACCCTGGCCGTCAAGTCCTTTATCGAATGGCGCCTGCACGAAGCCCGTAAGGCTTCGACGGACGCCCCTCACTGAAACAACGCCGGAGCCACGCATGACGATCGAAGTACAACATATCCGCAAGCAGTTCGGCCAGTTCACGGCGCTCGACGACGTTTCGCTGCAGTTCCCCGACGGCGAGCTGACCGCCTTGCTGGGGCCTTCGGGCTGCGGCAAGACCACGCTGCTGCGCATCATCGCCGGCCTCGAATATCCGGACTCCGGTTCCGTGCTGCTCGACGGCCAGGATTCCTCGCACCGCCACGTGCGCGAGCGCCAGGTCGGCTTCGTGTTCCAGCACTATGCGCTGTTCAAGCACATGACCGTGTTCGAGAACGTCGCCTTCGGCCTGCGCGTCAAGCCGCGCAAGGAGCGCCCGAGCGAAGCCCAGATCCGCGAGAAGGTCAAGAAGCTGCTCGAACTGGTGCAGCTCGACTGGATCGCCGACCGCTATCCGCCGCAGCTCTCGGGCGGCCAGCGCCAGCGCATCGCCCTGGCGCGCGCGCTCGCGGTCGAACCGCGTGTGCTGCTGCTGGACGAACCGTTCGGCGCGCTCGACGCCAAGGTGCGCAAGGAGCTGCGGCGCTGGCTGCGCCGCCTGCACGACGACCTGCACGTGACCTCGATCTTCGTCACCCACGACCAGGAAGAGGCGCTCGAAGTGGCCGACCAGGTGGTCCTGATGAACAAGGGCCGCGTGGAGCAGCTGGGCAGCCCGGACCAGGTGTACAACAACCCGGCCTCGCCCTTCGTGTACGGCTTCCTGGGCAACGTCAACCTGTTCCACGGCCGCGTCAACGACGGCGTGCTGGCCAGCGGCGACGTGCGTTTCCAGGCGCCGCAGCACGCCGGCGTGGTGGATGGCGCCGGCATCGGCTACGTGCGTCCGCACGACCTGGACGTCGAGCGCTACACGCCCGGCGCCGCAGGCGTGGTGGCCAAGCTGCGCCGCGCGCATGCGATCGGCCCGCTGGCCCAGCTCGACCTCGAGCGCGCCGACAACCAGCAGCTGATCGAGGCGGTGATGCCGAACGAGCGCTTCGCCAGCCTGGGACTGAAAGAGGGCGAGACGCTGGTCGTGCGTCCGCGCCGCATCGAAGTGTTCGTCGACGAAGGAAACGCGATATGAACTTCCAGCAGCTGCGCTCGGTCCGCGAAGCGGCCCGGCGCGACTTCAACCTGACCGAAGTCGCCAACGCCCTGTTCACCTCGCAGCCGGGCGTGTCGCGCCAGATCCGCGAGCTCGAGGAAGAGCTGGGCGTGGTCATCTTCGAGCGCAACGGCAAGCGCCTGACGGGCCTCACGCCGCCGGGCAAGGGCATCCTGCGCATCGTCGAAAAGCTGCTGGTCGAAGCCGAGAACCTGCAGCAGGCCAGCCGCGAATACGCCGCGCAGGACAGCGGCACGCTCACCGTCGCCGTCACCCACACCCAGGCGCGCTACGCGTTGCCGCAGGTGGTGCAGTCATTCCGCGCCGCCTTCCCCAACGTGCGCATCGCCCTGCAGCAAAGCGCGCCCGAGCACATCGCCGAATGGGTGGCCTCGGGCAAGGCCGACATCGGGATCGCGACCGAGGGCCTGTCGGCCTTCCCCGACCTGGTGTCCTTCCCGTGCTACCGCTGGAGCCACCTGGTGGTGGCGCCCGAGGGGCACCCGATCTTCTCGAGCGGCTCGCCGCTGCGCCTGGAAGATTTGGCCGAGCATCCCCTGATCACCTATGACGTCGGCTTCACCGGCCGCAGCCACATCGACGCCGCTTTCGTCGAAGCCGGGCTGGCGCCGGACATCGTGCTCACCGCGATGGATTCGGACGTCATCAAGCAGTACGTGTCGCTGGGGCTGGGCGTGGGCATCGTGGCCTCGATGGCCTTCGACCACGGCCGCGACAAGGGGCTGCGCGCGATCGAGGCCTCGCACCTGTTCGCGCAGAACGTGACGCGCCTGGCGGTGCGGCGCGGCTCGTATCTGCGGGCGTATGCATTCCACTTCATTGAGCGTTTCGCGCAAGGGTATACGCGGGCGGATATCGAAAAAGCGATCGCGACGGCGGAGTGACGGGCCTAGGTTCCGCTCGCAGCGGGATCGAATATGTCCGTCCGCTTTGCCGCCAGTTCGGCAAGCGCCTCGACCGCGACCCTGACCCGGGGCTGCAGGTGCCACGTTTTTTGCCACAATATGTGGATCGGCATCACCGCCCCGGACAAGGGGCGCAGCACCTGCACCAGAGCGCCGCAGCGCAGCGCCTCGCCGGCCAGCCAGGTCGGCAGCTGCGCCAGTCCGCAGCCTGCGAGACAAGCGTCCAGTAGCGCGTCCCCGTCGGTGAGCTCATGTCGTGCCCGCACCTCGCGGCGCTCGAAGGCCCCGTGTTCGTTCTTCAACAGCCAGCTGGGCCTGGCCCCGCGTCCCCATCCGGTCAGGCAATCGTGATGCGCCAGGTCGGCCGGCGTCGTCGGCTCACCCCTGCGCGCGAGATAGCCTGGTGCGGCGCAGATCACCAATTGCTGGGCGCCGAGGCGGCGCGCCACCAGGTCGGGATGGTCCCCCAACGCGCCGATCCGCACCGCCATGTCGATCCCTTCCGCCACCATGTCAACCGCGCGGTCGCGCAAGCTCACCGACAGGTCCAGCTGCGGATGGCGCACGCCCAGCGCCAGCAGGGCGGGGACGATGTGGCGCCGGCCGAAGGTGGTCGGCAGGTCGATGCGCAGGCGCCCGCGCGGCTCGCGGCTGCCCGTTGCCAGCCAGGATTCGGCCTGGTCCAACTCTTCCATGATGCTGCGGCAGCTGGCCAGGTAGGCTTCCCCGGCGTGGGTGAGGTCGATGCGCCGCGTCGTGCGGTGCAGGAGCTGGACGCCGAGTCGCGCCTCCAGCCTGGAGATGCTCTTGCCGACCGCCGAACCGGTCACGCCGAGTTGCGTCGCTGCGGCGGTGAAGCTTCCCTTGTCGACCGCCAGCACGAATTCGCGGATACCTGCAAAACGGTCTTCCATGGCTGATTGTGGAATCCGGGGATGGAAAGTCCGGAATTTTAGCTACTAACTCAATCAATGGGAAGAAATTAGACTGTTCATCCCGGGTGACCTCAGGCCCGATTCAACGATGGAGAATATGATGAAAGCATGGCTGCTGAAGGATTTCGGCCTGGACAACCTGGTGCTGGACGACGTGCCGCTGCCGGTTCCGCAACGGGGTGAACTGCTGGTGCGGGTTGGCGCCGTGTCGCTCAACTTCCGCGACAAGGCGATCGTGGACGGCATCTATGAGCCGCACAAGGTCCCCAAGCCCCTGATCCCGGTATCCGACGCCGTGGGCGAGGTGGTCGCGCTCGGCGAGGGCGTGACGCGCTTCAAGCTCGGCGACCGCGTGAACTCGCATTTGTATTCGCGCTGGCTCGACGGCGCGCCTGCGCCGGACGAACCGGAATACTGCCTCGGCTCGCCGCTGCCGGGTGGCCTGGCCGAATACATGATCCTGCACGAGGACGGCGCCGTCCTGGCTCCACAAGGCATGAGCGATGAAGAAGCGTCGACCCTGCCGATCGCGGCGCTGACGGCCTGGTATGCGCTGATGGACGTCGGCAACCTGCAGCCGGGGCAGACGGTGCTGGTGCAGGGCACTGGCGGCGTGTCGATCTTCGCGGCCCAGATTGCATTGGCGCACGGCGCGCGGGTGATCGCGACCTCGAGCAGCGACGCGAACCTGGCCAGGGTGAGGGAGTTCGGCGTCGGCGACGGCATCAACTACCGTACCCATCCCGACTGGGAGCAGGAGGTTCTCCGGTTGACAGGCGGAAAGGGCGTGGACGTGACGATCGATGTCGCTGGCGGGGATGGCCTGAACAAGTCGGTGCTGGCGACCAGGACGGCCGGCGTGATCGCGCAGGTCGGTTTCCTGACCGGCCAGACGGCGGCGCTGCAACTGATGCCGCTGATCTTCCGCCAGACGACAATTCGCGGCATCGCCGTGGCGCCGCGCGCATCGTTCGACCGCATGAACCCCTTCCTCGACCGGCATGGCATCAAGCCGGTGATCGATCGCGTGTATGCCTTCGACGAAGCCGTGCAGGCCTACGAGCACCTGGCGCGCGGGCCATTCGGCAAGGTCGTGATCAAGGTCGGGGATTGATCCTTACTGGCCGGGGTTCGTGATTCGCCCGTGGATCTCGTCGATGCGCCGCACCACTTCGTCGCTCAGCGTGATCTGCGCCGCATCGATGTTTTCTTCGAGCTGCGCCAGCGTGGTCGCCCCGACGATGGTCGATCCCACGAACCAGCGTGAATAGCACCAGGCCAGCGCCATCTGCGCCGGCGTCAAGCCGTGCTCGCGCGCCAGCGCCGCATATGCGCGGGTGGCCTCGAACACCGCCGGCCGCAGGTAGCGCGGGCTCCAGGTCGGCGGATAGATCGTCAGGCGGCCGCGCGCCTGCGGGTCGTCGACGTACTTGGCGCTCAGCTGGCCGAAGGCGAGGGGACTGTAGGCCAGCAGGCTGACGTCTTCGCGGTAGCAGACTTCGTCCAGCAAGGTGGTCTCGAACGCGCGCGCGGTCAGGTTGTATAGATTCTGGATGGTGGCGATGCGCGGCAGGCCGCGGAGTTCGGCCTGCTTGACGAATTCGCACACGCCCCACGGGCTTTCGTTCGACACGCCGATGTGGCGGATCTTGCCCTCTTTGACCAGGTCGGCCAGGGTACGCAAGGTATCCTCGATCGCCACGCCGTCGCGTTCCTTGCGCGGATCGAACTGATTGGCGCCGAAGATCGGCACGTTGCGGCTCGGCCAGTGCAGCTGGTAGAGGTCGATGTAGTCGGTCTGCAGGCGCCGCAGGCTGGCGTCGACGGCGGCGCGCAGGTTGGCGGCGTCGAGATTGTGTTTTGAACCGCGGATCCAGGCCTGGTTGCCGTTCGGGCCGGCGATCTTGGTCGCCAGCACCAGCTTGTCGCGCCCGCCGCGCGCCTTGAGCCAGGAGCCGATGAAGCGCTCGGTCGAACCCTGGGTGGCCGCGCTCGGCGGCACCGGATACAGCTCGGCGGTGTCGATGAAGTTGATGCCGCGCCCGATTGCATAGTCCAGCTGGGCGTGCGCTTCCTGCTCGGTATTCTGCTCGCCGAAGGTCATCGTGCCGAGGCAGACGGTGCTCACCTCGAGGTCGGTGCGGCCCAGTGTCTTGCGCCGCATGCTCATTGCTTTTTCTTCTTCGCGCCGTTGTCGCGCAGCGCGTCGGCGCATTCGCGCACCAGGGCCGGGCCGGCGTAGATCAGGCCACTGTACAGCTGCACCAGCTTGGCGCCGGACGCGATCTTGGCCTTCGCGTCCTGGCCGCGCATGATGCCGCCCACGCCGACGATCGGGATGTCGTCGCGCAGCTCCTTCTTGAGCGCGCGGATCACGATGTTCGACTGCTCGAACACCGGGGCGCCGGAGAGGCCGCCGGCCTGCTGTGCGTGCTTCATGCCTTCGACGTCGCGCCGGTTGAGCGTGGTGTTGGTGGCGATCACGCCGTCGATCTTGTGGCGCAGCAGGGCGCCGGCGATGTCGCGGATCTGGTCGCCGTCGACGTCGGGCGCGATCTTGAGCGTGATCGGCACGTAGTGGCCGTGGTGGTCGGCCAGCTTGGTCTGCTCGGCCTTCAGCTGGGACAGCAGGCCGTCCAGTTCGGACGCGCCCTGCAGCTGGCGCAGGTTCTTGGTGTTGGGCGACGAGATGTTGACCGTCACGTAGCTCGCATACGGATAGACCTTGCGCAGGCAGTGCAGGTAATCCTCGGCGGCTTGCTCGATCGGCGTGTCGGCGTTCTTGCCGATGTTCAGGCCCAGCACGCCCTGGCGTTCCTGGTAGAAGCGCGAGGCTTGCACGTTGGCCACGAAGGCGTCGACGCCGCCGTTGTTGAAGCCCATGCGGTTGATGATGCCGCGCGCGCGCGGCAGGCGGAACATGCGCGGCTTGGGGTTGCCGGCCTGGCCGCGCGGGGTCACGGTGCCGATCTCGATCGAGCCGAAGCCGAGCGCGGCCAGGCCGTCGATGTAGGCCCCATCCTTGTCCAGGCCGGCGGCCAGGCCGACCGGGTTGGGGAAGGTGATGCCCATGACGGTGCGCGGGTCGGGCAGCGGTTTCCTGAACGCGCCCGTCAGGCCGAGCGCGGCTGCCCGACACAGCATGGGCAGCGTGAAGTTGTGGGCCGTCTCGGGATCGAGCGAGAACAGTGCGGGGCGGACGAGGGTGTACAGGAATTTGTCGGGCATGGGGAACTCAAAAAGGATCTCCCCATCATTCTAACGTGATGCGCTGCGGCATACGTAGTTGAGTGTCAACGACTTTGTTAGCACTTGTATCACACGGCGACAACCCGGCCTAGCGCTGCAGCACGCCCCATTCGCCGTCGATGCGCGCTTCGAGCGGCCGGAAGTTGATCTTGTAGGCCATCTTGGGACTCTGTTCGATCCAGTACCCGAGATACACGTAGGACAGTCCGAGCTCGTGCGCCTGGTTCACCTGCCACAGGATGTTGTAGGTGCCGTAGGAGGCATTCTCGATGTCGGGATCGAAGAAGGTGTACACCGATGACAGGCCGTCGGACAGCACGTCGATGATCGACACCATGCGCAGGGTGCCGTCCGGCTCGCGGAATTCGACCAGGCGCGTGTTGACGCGGCTTTGCAGCAGGAACTGGGCGTACTGGTCGCGGCTGTCCTGGTCCATGCCGCCGCCCACGTGGCGCGTGGTCTGGTAGCGCAGGTAGAGTGCGTAGTGCTCGTCGGAAAAGGCCAGGTTGGCCACCATCGCGACCAGGTTGCCATGGCGCTTCCAGGCGCGGCGCTGGGTGCGGTTGGGCGTGAAGTCCTCGCACTTGACGCGCACCGGGATGCAGGCCTGGCAGCCGTCGCAGTAGGGGCGGTAGGTGAAGATGCCGCTGCGCCGGAAGCCGTTCTTGACCAGCTCGGAATACACGTCGGCATTGATCAGGTGCGATGGCGTGGCGACCTGTGAACGCGCCTGGCGCGCATCGAGATAGCTGCAGGGATAGGGCGCCGTCGTGTAGAACTGCAGCGTCGCGAAGGGCAGGTCGTGTAGGTGCGTCATGCAAAAAACTCTCGAGACGACGTGTGATGAACCTATTCTAGCGAAAACCCGCCCGCGATACCGTTAGCCATCCAACGGTATCGCGGGCGAATTGCCGGATTTGTCGGCCGCTGCAGCGGACCCTGCGGACGCTGCGGATGCGGCCGGCGCGCCGGCGCCCGGCGCCGCCAGCGGCGCACCGACCGTCCAGTCGCGGATGGGCGGCTCGGCGATGGCGGCGCGCAGGTGCTCCAGGAAGCGGCTGCGCGGGATCGGCGCCGCGCCGAGCGAGGCCAGGTGGCCGGTCTCCTGCTGGCAGTCGATCATCCGCACGCCGTGGCCGCGCAGGAAGGCCACCAGGTAGGCCAGCGCGACCTTGGAAGCGTCGGACACGCGCGCGAACATCGATTCGCCATAGAACATGCGGCCTATGCAGACGCCATAGGCGCCGCCCACCAGTTCGCCGTCGAGCCAGACTTCGGACGAGTGGGCATAGCCCAGCGCATGCAGGCCGCTGTAGCCGTCGATGATCTCGCTGGAGATCCAGGTGCCGGGGCCGTCGCGGCGCGGCGCGGCACAGGCGCGCATGACGTCGCTGAAGGCCGAGTCGAAGCGCACGTCCCAACGGCCTCCCTCGTGGCGGCTGCGCTCGACCTTGCGCAGCGTCTTGGCCAGGCTGTCGCTCACCTTGAAGTCGCTTGTGTACAGCACCATGCGCGGGTCGGTGCTCCACCACAGGATGGGCTGGCCTTCGGAAAACCAGGGAAAGATGCCGTTGCGGTAAGCCTGCAGCAGGCGCGGCGGCGACAGGTCGGCGCCGGCCGCGAGCAGGCCCGGCGCTTCGACCGTCAGTGCCTTGGATACGTCGGGAAACGGCGTATCGGTCTCGAGCCAGGGAATCATCTCAATCCGGTTCGCGTGGGGCGATCATCGGGCGATGGATGTCGCGGCTGTGAAAGCCATAGCTGCCGCCCTCGCGCACTTTGATCCGGTCGGCGAAGAACAGTTCCAGCGTGGTGCGGATGGTGGGGAAGGCCAGGTCGTCCCAGGGGATCTCGTCTTCGGTAAACAGCTGCACGTCGAGGCTTTCGATGCCGGCCGCGAAGTCGAGGTCGAGCAGGCGCGCCCGGTAGAACAGGTGGACCTGGTGCACGTGGGCCACGTTGAGCAGGGTGAACAAGGGCCCGAGCTCGATGTTGGCGCCGGCTTCTTCTTCGGTCTCGCGCACCGCCGCCTGCCCGGTGGTCTCCTCGTTTTCCATGAAGCCGGCCGGCAGGGTCCAGTAGCCGTAGCGCGGCTCGATCGCGCGCTTGCACAGCAAGACCTGGAGCCGGCCGTCGGCCTCCCAGACGGGAATCGAGCCGATGACGAGTTTCGGATTCTGATAGTGGATCGTGTGGCAATGGGTGCAGACGTAGCGCGGCCGGTTGTCGCCTTCGGGGATGGTCAGCAGGACGGGGTGGGCGCACTCGGAGCAGAATTTCATGGTCGTGTGACGAATTGGCATTGCCCTTACTTTACACTGAATGCGGGGGCGATAGGGCAGCGCCCGACGGGTGGGGTCGACCTGTTTTCAGCGCAGACCATGCGTTATATCGTGTTGCAATCGCACATGGCCGCAGTATTGCATTTGCCTAATAAGGGGAATGGGCGTATAATTCATTTCATCAGACGCGGGGTGGAGCAGTCTGGCAGCTCGTCGGGCTCATAACCCGAAGGTCACAGGTTCAAATCCTGTCCCCGCAACCAGATTCGAAGCCGCTGATTCGCAAGAGTCAGCGGCTTTTCCGTTTTTCAAGCCGGCGTTGTTCAAGCAGGCACATCTTTTCTCGGTCTTAACGGCCTCGACGCAGGTCAAACCCGCTCGCCTCTGCTGCAATGCACACGGGCCCGGCCTGTCCAACCCTGCGAACCGCCGCGCGCATGCGCCATGGCGACATTCAGGGGCGATGACCATGATCGATGTAGACGACATCAACGAGGCCTGGGGCTGGGTCGGCATGAGCGCCGTCGAAGTTCTCGGGGCTAATGCCTTCGGCAACCTCATCATCCGCGACGAGGACGACCATTTCTGGTGCCTGCGTCCGCAAGAACTGGTCTGCGAGCCGCTGGCGCGCAGCCGCGCCGCGCTCGACGCGCTGGCCTACAACCAGGATTTCCTCAACGACTGGTACATGCCAGAGGCGGTGCGCCTGGCCGAAGCCGCGCTGGGGCCGCTGACCGAGGGGCGCAAATACTGCCTCAAGATTCCCAGCGCGCTGGGCGGCCACTATGGCTGCGACAACCTGGCCACCGTGCCGCTGGCCGAACTCATCCGGTTCTCGGGGGAGGGCGCGCAGCAGTTCGACGGTTTGCCGCGCTGGAACTGATGCCGCAGTCGGCCGCGCCGAGGCCCTCTCGGCGCCAGCCGCTCATTCCTTGCGCGGGGCGGCCTGGGTGCGCAGGCGACCGGCAACGATCTGCCAGCCCACCGCCGGCACATACAATGGCAGTTTAGGGTCCATGGCCAGGTGCTTCCGCAGCAGCGGGCCGTTGATGGGTTTGCGGTGCGTCAGCCGGTGGACGATGTCCTTGACCATGGTGTGGCGCAGGAAGCGCAGCTTGGCGCGGTTGCGTCCCTGTTGTTCGGCGTTGAGCTTGAACAGGCGCGGCAGTGCGAGTTCCAGCTTGGTTTCGTAGTGCAGGCGGTCCATCGATTTCTCAGTGCCCCAGCCCGAGCCGGCGTAGATATTCACGCCGCGACCATAGGTCACTTCCGGCGTGGTGCCGAAAACATACGCCTTCGTCAGTGTGCTCAGTGTCAGCCAGAACAGGAAGTCCTCGCCGGCATAGACGAATTCTTCGCGAAAACGCAGATTGGCGAACTTGCGGAAGCGGTACACGACGGTTGACGTGCCGATGACATTGGCGCCGAGGATCTGTTCCGTCATGTCGCCTTGGTACTGCGCAACCGGGTAGCCACCCGGCAGCACCGGGTGCGCGTCCTTCTTGAACACTGCGCTCTGTTCGAACACGGTTGTCGAATGGCCAAGGCGGAAAAAATCCGAAAAATAAAAGTCGTTGCCCTGCGCTAGGGCGGCGCTCGCGTGCAGCAGGTGCGTATCGTGCCACTCGTCATCGGAATCCAGGAAAGCCACGTAGTCGCATTGCGGCGACACGCTGTCGAGCCCCTTGTTGCGCGCCCCGGCGGGTCCGCCGTTCGGCTGTTCGATCACGCGTACGTTCAGGTTCGGCCAGCGCGCCCTCACTGCCTGCACCTCGCCCCGTGCCGGCACCGGCGAGCTGTCGTCGACCACGATGACTTCGGCGGGGTACAGCTGCTGGCCGGCAATCGATGCCAGCGCCTTCTGCAGGACGCCTTCCTGGCGCTGGAAATAAGGAATCACGACGGCGATCGGTGCACTCGCCGGCGTCGCTGCAGCATGGTCCGCGCTGCTGGAAGTAGTGAAAATCGGGGTGCTCATGTTGCTGAATATATCACACGCTCGTGGTGTAACGCCCCTTGTCTTTCCAATTGAAAACAGTGCACGGCTTCGCCGTCTGCTATTCGGCGAGACTGGCCCACAGGTAGGCGGCCGCCATCGTGCGGTGCGGCGCATAGCGCGCCAGCAGGCGCTGGGCTTCGGCCAGGGTCGGCCGCTGGGCGCTGCCGGTCAGATTGTGCAGGGCGGTGCGCACGGCGACGTCGCCTTCGAGCGAGCAATCCGTGTAGCCATAGCCACGCAGCAACACATAATTGACGGTCCAGGGGCCGATGCCCTTGATCGCCAGCAGTTCCTGGCTCACCTGGGCGGCGTCGCGCCGGCGCTCGAGCGCCAGGCTGCCGTCGACCGCCATGCGCGCCACGCGCAGCACGGTCTCGGCCTTGGCGGTCGAGAACCTGCGGCTGGTCAGGTCTTCCAGCGTCAGGCGGGCGACGTCGGTCGCTTCCGGATAGCACCACAAGCCACGCGAATGCGGGCGGCCGGCCAGCTGGATCAGCGTGCGGCGCAGGGCGATCGCAAAGGTCAGGTTGATCTGCTGGCCGATGATGGCCCAGGTCAGGGCCTCGAACACGGTGGCCGATTGCACGATGCGCAGGCCCGGCTGGCGCGCGAGCACGGGGCCGAGCACGGGATCGTCGTGCGCGAAGGCGGCGAAGGCGGCCGGGTCGATGCGCAGGCCCAGCACGTTCAGCAGCGCGTCCTCGGCCAGCGCTGCGAGCGCGGGCGTGACGGGCGCGTCGAAGGCAAGGCGGCAGCGGGCCGCATTGCCGTCGAAGCGGATGTCGAGCAGGGTCGGCACGCCGTCCAGCAGCACGCCCTTGCGCAAGCCGTCCGGGCCGACCTGCTCGGCCAGGCCTTCGGCGTCGCGGCCATGAAAGGCGATGACGTCGGCCACGCGGTAGCCTGGCGGCAGGGCAATCTCCTGCGTCGTCTCCATCACTTGCCGCCCGCCGGCGCGGCTGCGCGTCCAAAGCGCGGCCGGAAGCCCGTCACCAGCGCAGTCCCGAGCAGCACGATGGCCGAGCCGGCGATCGTGTGCCAGCCGATGGCTTCGTGCAGGAACAGCGCGCCCCACAGGATGCCGAACAGGGGATTGAGGAAGGTGACGGTGAGCGCCGAGGTGGTGCCGACTTCCTCGATCAGCTTGAAGTAGAGGATGTAGGCGATGCCGCTGCAGACCACGCCCAGCGCCAGCACGGCGGCCATGACGCCCGGCGTCGGCTCGCCCGGCGCCGGGAAGAAGGCGACCAGCGGCAGCACCAGGATGGCGGCCGCCCACATCGAGCCGTGGGCGTTGGCGAACGGCGCCACCGCCGGAGCTGATTTGGCGTACTGGCTGGCGATGCTGTAGCTGAACGCCGCGACCAGGGCCGCGCCGACGGCGATGCCAGCGCCGGGCCGTTCGGCCACGTGGTCGAAGCCGACCAGCAGGGCCACGCCGCAGGTGCCGAGCAGCAGGCCGAGCGCGCTGTTCCTGGACACCTTCTGGCGCGCCCACACGGCGCCGACCAGCGCGCCCCACATCGGCGCGGTGGCGTTCAGCACCGACAGCACCGAGGCCGACAGGGTGCGCGCGGCGAAGGCGAACAGCAGGAAGGGCAGGGCCGAATTGAACAGGCCGAGGATCAGGTAGTGCTTCCAGTGGCGGCGCACGCCGAGCGGGGAGCCCTTGCCGCGCAGGTGGAACACCCAGGCCACCAGCGCCAGGAACAGGGCGGCGAAGCCGACCCGGTACTCGATCAGCACCGCCGGGCCGAGCACGGGCGCGGCGATGCGCATGAAGAGGAAGGAGCCGCCCCAGATGGCGGCCAGCGCCACCAGGCGCAGCATGTTCGCGGTGTTCATTGATAAAAAGATGGCCCGTCTGATAACGGGCCATTGTGGCAGGACCGGCGCTTTCCTGCCAGCCGATCCTTGCTTCTGAATTGACGCTACCGACTCAGGCCGCGCTGGCCAGCGTCAGCGCCGCGGCGTGCGGCACCAGCATCTGCTGCGGCACCGCGTTCTTCACGGCCGTCATCTCGGCCATGATCGAGATCGCGATCTCGGCCGGCGTCTTGCTGCCGATGTAGATGCCGATCGGGCCATGCAGGCGCGCCAGTTCGGCCTCGGTGAGGTCGAACAGCTTGAGGCGCTCGCGCCGCTTGGCGTTGTTGGCGCGCGAGCCGATGGCGCCGACATAGAAAGCGTCGGACTTGAGCGCTTCCATCAGCGCCAGGTCGTCCAGCTTGGGATCGTGGGTCAGGGCCACCACGGCGCTGCGCGCATCGAGCCTGGCCTCGATCACGAGGTCGTCGGGCATGGCGTGCACCAGGCTCACGCCGGGGATGGAAAAGCCGCTGCGGTATTCCTCGCGCGGATCGCACACGGTGACGCGGTAATCCATGCCGGCCGCGATCGTGGCCAGGAAGCGCGACAGCGGGCCGGCGCCGATGATGTACAGGCGCCAGCGCGGGCCGTGCAGGGTGTGCAGCACGCCATCCTCGATGCGCTGGATGGCGCTGGCCTGGGCTTTGCCGAGGCTGACCGCGCCGCTGGCCAGGTGCACGCGGCGCTCGACCAGCTCGCCGCCATCCAGACGCGCCAGCAGTTCGGGAATGCGGCTCTCGATCGACAGCGGCTCGATGGCCAGCTCGATGGTGCCGCCGCAGGGCAGGCCGAAGCGGTGCGCCTCGTCGGCGCTGATGCCGTAGCTGATGATTTCGGGGAGGGTGATCTCGATGCCGTTGTCGCGCACGCGGGCGATCAGGTCGTCCTCGATGCAGCCGCCGGAGACCGAGCCGACCACCTGGCCGTCCTCGCAGATGGCGAGCGTGGCGCCGACCGGGCGCGGGCTAGAGCCCCAGGTCTTGATCACCGTGACCAGCTGGCAGCGCTGGCCGCCGGCAAGCCAGGCGGCGCAGGTTTTCAGTACGTCGAGGTCGATGCTGTCCATGGTGTGGTCGCCGCCGTATGCGGGATAGATACAAGATGGACAATCATACAAAAAAAGCGCGGAGGGCGCTGGCGCCGGCGTGCGCGGCATGGGAGCGCCGCGCACGCCGGCATGGCCGGGCTTTCAGGGCACCAGCGGTTTCTTGCCGCTCTGCTTGGCCTTCACCTCGGCCACCGTCTTGTCGATCGCCGCGATCCGCTGCGTGGTCGACGGGTGGTTGGCCGTGTAGCCGTTGAGGATACGGGCCGGGTAGGTGGCCGCCAGGCGCTTCCAGAAGGCGGACGCGCCGTCGATGCGGTAGCCGGCGCGCGCCACCAGGTAGATGGCCAGGCGGTCGGCCGCCACGTCGTCGGCCACCGGCATGGCCTTGATGCCGCCGCTGCCGATCAGCATCGAGGTGTCGGGCGTGATCGCGGTGAGGTTGTCGATGATGCTGCCGATGGTGGCGGCGTTGCGCTGCGTGGCCGCGTGGCCCAGCATATTGTGCGCCATCGTGCGCGCCACGACGTAGGCCAGCTCGTCGTCGTTCTGGGCGAAGCCCAGCATGCCGCGGGTGACCATCACGCGCGAGCCGTCGGCGTAGGCGTTGATGTTGTCGGCGTTGCCCAGCTCGATCGCGAAGGCGCAGGCGCGGGTGACCGGGATGGTCAGGTCGCGCTGGTTGCCGTTGCGCTCGATCGACAGCGGCAGGCTGGCCTGCTTCGACATGATCGGGCCGAACACTGCGCCGGCCTGGGACAGGGCGTTCGGGCCTTCGGGCAGCGGCGTGCCGCCGGCCGCCACCAGGCGGTCGCCCTGGCGCAGGCCGGCGCGCGCCGCGCCGCTGCCGGCGAGGACGTTGGTGACCTGCAGGCGCTCGCCCATGCCCAGCACCACCCAGGCCGCCTCGTTGTACTGGCCCGGATAGGTGTAGCGGTTCTTGGCGGTGAAGCCGAGCAGGTTGCGCGCGTGCTTGGTGCACAGCTGGGCGTTGTCGATCAGGAGGGGGGCCGCGATCCGGTACAGGCGGTCGTGCTGGGTCGCCATGCGGGTGAGCGTGTCGGCTGCCGCCGCCATCTGCGGCGTCACTTCGGGCTTGCCCGACGCCTGGCTCGGGATCACGCCCGGCGTGCTCGACGATTGCATCTGGCCTGGCGTGCTGCAGGCGGCCAGCAAGGCCGCCGTGCCCGCGATCAGGGCCGCGGACTTGAAGCGTTGAAGACGGTGCATTGGGATCATGGTCCTCCTCACGTGTTGTTATTGTTTGCCGGTGCTGCCGAAGCCTCCGGCGCCACGGTCGCTCGATGCGAACTCCTCCACCACGTTGAAGCCGACCTGCAGCACCGGCACCACGATCAGCTGCGCCAGCCGGTCCATCGGCTGCAGCACGAAGGTGGCGGCGCTGCGGTTCCAGGTGGAGACCATCAGCTGGCCCTGGTAATCGGAGTCGATCAAGCCTACCAGATTGCCCAGAACGATGCCGCTCTTATGGCCGAGTCCACTGCGCGGCAGGATCATGGCGGCGTAGCCCGGATCGCCGATGTGGATGGCGAGACCCGTCGGCACCAGCACCGTCTGGCCAGGCTCGATGGTGAGCGGCGCATCGAGGCAGGCGCGCAGGTCGAGGCCCGCGCTGCCAGGGGTGCCGTAGGCCGGCAGCAGTTCTTTCATGCGCGGGTCGAGGATCTTGAGGTCGATATTCTTCATGTGATGCTTGTTATGTGTTTTAGGTGAGCAGGGAGCGCTGTTCGATGCGCTTGGCGATTTCGGACACCAGCTGGCGCGCCAGGGTGAGCTTGTCGGCCCGCTCGAGCACCGTGTGGCCGCTCTCGTCGAACAGGATCACGGTATTGTCATCCTGCCCGAAAGTCTGGTGGCCGATATTGCCCACCAACAGAGGGATGCCTTTCTTTTCGCGCTTGGCGGCGCCGTACTGTTCCAGCTGCTCGGATTCGGCCGCGAAGCCCACGCAGTAGGGCCAGCCCGACAACGACACCGTGCCCGCCACCGCGGCCAGGATGTCGGCGTTCTGTGCGAATTCCAGTTGCGGCGGCGCGCCGTCCGCCGTCTTCTTGATCTTCTGGTCGCTGGCATTGGCGACGCGCCAGTCGGCCACCGCCGCCACGCCGATGAACACGTGCTGGCCTTCCACGCCCGCCATCACGGCGTCGTGCATCTGCTGCGCGGTCAGCACGTCGATGCGGCGCACGCCATGCGGCGTGGGTAGCGACACCGGGCCCGAGACCAGAGTCACCTCGGCGCCCGCTTCGCGCGCCGCGCGCGCTAGCGCATAGCCCATCTTGCCCGAGGACAGATTGGTGATGCCGCGCACCGGATCGATCGGCTCGAAAGTCGGGCCGGCCGTGATCAGGACGCGCCGCCCGGCCAGCACCTTGTGCTGGAACGAGGCGATCAGCTCTTCGACCAGTTCCTCGGCTTCGAGCATGCGGCCCAGGCCCGTCTCGCCGCAGGCCTGCGAGCCGCAGCCGGGGCCGAACAGCTTGACGCCGTCTTCAAGCAGCTGGGCGACGTTGCGCTGGGTGGCCGGGTTTTCCCACATCTCGACGTTCATCGCCGGCGCCACGTGCAGCGGCACGTGACGCGGCCGCGCCACGCACAGCAGCGACAGCAGGTCGTCGGCCGCGCCGTGCGCGAGCTTGCGCATGAAGTCGGCCGAGCAGGGCGCGATCAGGATGGCGTCGGCGTTGCGGGTCAGGTCGATGTGGGCCATATTGTTGGCCATGCGCGCATCCCACTGGTCCAGGTAGACCGGCTGGCCAGAGAGGGCCTGCATGGTGACCGCGCCGATGAAATGGGTCGCCGCTTCGGTCATGACCACCTGCACGCTGGCGCCCTGCTTGCCCAGGGCGCGACACAGCTCGGCCGCCTTGTAGCAGGCCACGCCGCCGGTCAGGCCGAGGACGATGCGCTTGCCTTTCAGCTCCATGTTGAATCTCCTTGCGACTAGGACTTGTTCACCCGGCGCAGCTCGTCGAGGACGAACAGGACCGCGCCCACCGAGATGCCGATGTCGGCGATGTTAAAGGCCGGGAAGTGGCCGATGCCGGTCCAGTAGAAATCGAGGAAGTCGATCACGTGGCCATGCACCACGCGGTCGATGCCGTTGCCGATCGCGCCGGCCATGACCAGGGCCAGGGCAAAGCAGAACAGGCGCTGGCTCGCGTTCTTCGACATCATGTAGATGCAGAACACCACGGCGGCGATCGCGATCCCGAGGAACAGCCAGCGCTGCCAGCCGCTGGCGTCGCCCAGGAAGCTGAACGCCGCACCCGGGTTGTACACCTTGATCAGGTTGAAGAAGCCCGTGATCGGCAGCGTCTCGGCATAGGCGAAGGTGCGTTCGACGGTGATCTTGGTGACCTGGTCGAGCAGGACGATGATCAGGGACAGGCCGATCCAGGGGAACAGGCTGGCGCTGGTGCTGCGGGTGACAAGTTTGGGACCGGATGCGGATGCGGCTGGTTTCTTTTTGGTTGCCATGGTGTGTGGTGTCGGTGCGCGCCATGCCGCCCGGGACGGCGGCATGGCGGAAAACCCGCGGGTCGATCGACCCGCAGGAGCTTAGGCGTAGCGGCGCTTCTCGCCGGCGCCGAACAGGTTGCTGGTGCAGCGGCCGCACAAGGTCGGATGCGCGTGGTCGTGGCCGACGTCGCGGCGGTAGTGCCAGCAGCGCTCGCACTTTTCAAAGGTCGACGGCGCCACTTCCACGGCTTCGTCGGCTTCGGCCGCCACTTCGCTGACGCTCGCCTGCGAGGTGATGAAGACGAACTTCAGGTCGTCATCCAGGCTGGCCAGCGCGCGGTACTTCTCGCCCGCGGCCTTGATCGCCAGCTCGGCCTGCAGCGAGGAACCGATGGCGCCCGAGGCGCGCACTTCTTCGAGCTGCTTGGTGACGTCGGTGCGGACCTGGCGCAGCAGCGCATATTTCGCCAGCAGAGCCTCGGCATCCGGCAGTTCCGGGAAGGACCACAGCGTCTGGGTGAAGATGGTCTCGTCGCTGGCGGCGAACGCCTCGGCGCCTGCGAACTTTTCCCACGCTTCTTCGGCGGTGAACGACAGGATCGGCGCCATCACGCGCAGCAGCGAGTGGGCGATGTGCCACAGCGCGGTCTGGGCCGAGCGGCGCGCCTGCGACTCCACACCGGTGGTGTACAGGCGGTCCTTCAGGATGTCGAGGTAGAAGCCGCCCAGGTCTTCCGAGCAGTAGTTCTGCAGGCGCGACACGACCGGGTGGAATTCGTAGCGCTCGAAGTGGGCGGCGACGTCGTCCTGCAGCTGCGCCATCGAGGCGATCGCATAGCGGTCGATCTCGAGCAATTCAAGCATCGGCACTGCGTGCAGGGCAGGGTCGAAGTCCGAGGTGTTCGCCAGCAGGAAGCGCAGCGTGTTGCGGATGCGGCGGTACGACTCGGTCACGCGCTTGAGAATCTCTTCGCCGATCGACAATTCGCCCGTGTAGTCGGTCGAGGCCACCCACAGGCGCAGGATGTCGGCGCCGAGGGTGTCCGAGATCTTTTGCGGCGCCATCGTGTTGCCGAGCGACTTGGACATCTTCTTGCCGTTCTCGTCGACGGTGAAGCCATGGGTCAGCAGCGCCTTGTAGGGCGGGGTCCCGTTGAGCATCGACGAGGTCAGCAGCGACGAGTGGAACCAGCCGCGGTGCTGGTCCGAACCTTCCAGGTACAGGTCGGCCGGGAAACTCGACTGCGCCTTGTGCGAGCCGCGCAGCACGGTCTGGTGGGTGCTGCCCGAATCGAACCAGACGTCCAGCGTGTCCTTGTTCTTTTCATAGGTCGCGGCGTCCTCGCCCAGCAGGGTGGCCGGGTCGAGATTGTGCCAGGCGTCGATGCCGCCGGCTTCGATCAGCCTGGCCACCTGCTCCAGCAGTTCTGGGGTGCGCGGGTGCAGCGCGCCGGTTTCCTTATGCACGAAGAAGGCCATCGGCACGCCCCACTGGCGCTGGCGCGACAGGGTCCAGTCCGGACGGTTCTCGATCATGCCGTGCAGGCGCGCCTGGCCCCAGTCCGGGAAGAACTGCGTCTTCTCGATGCCGGCCAGCGCGGTCTCGCGCAGGGTCGGGCCGCCGTCCTTCGGCGTGATGTCCATGCCGGCGAACCACTGGTTGGTGGCGCGATAGACGATCGGGGTTTTATGGCGCCAGCAGTGCATGTAGCTGTGGTCGAACATCTTGAGTTCGAACAGGGCGCCGGCTTCGGTCAGCGCGCCGCAGATCGGCTTGCTGGCTTCCCAGATGGTCATGCCGCCGAACAGCGGCAGGCTCGAGGCGAAGCGGCCATCGCCCATCACGGGCTTGAGCATCTCGTCGTCCTTCATGCCGTGCGCCTTGCACGACTGGAAGTCTTCCAGGCCGTAGGACGGGGCCGAGTGGACCACGCCGGTGCCGCTGTCGACGGTCACGTAGTCGGCCAGGTAGACCGGCGACAGGCGGTCGTAGAACGGATCCTGGGCGTGCAGCGGGTGCTTGAAGCGGATGCCTTCGAGCTTGGCGCCGACCGTGGTGGCGATGACCGTGCCTTCCAGCTTGTAGCGGGCCAGCACCGACTCCACCAGTTCCGAACCCAGGATCAGCAGTTGCGGCTGACCGTCACGCTCGACCCGCACCAGCGAGTAGCCGACTTCCGGACCGACGTTCAGGGCCTGGTTCGACGGGATGGTCCACGGGGTGGTGGTCCAGATCACGATGAAGCCCTGATCGACCGGGAGTGTATCCAGGCCGAAGGCGGCGGCGATCTTGTCGTGTTCGTGGAAGGGGAAGCCGACGTCGATCGCCGGGTCGCGCTTGTCCTGGTATTCGACTTCGGCCTCGGCCAGCGCCGAACCGCAGTCGAAGCACCAGTTCACCGGCTTGAGGCCGCGGTACACATAACCTTTTTCCAGCAGGGTGCCGAGCGCGCGCAGCTCGTCGGCCTCGTTGCTGTAGGCCATGGTCATGTACGGATTGTCCCACTCGCCCAGCACGCCCAGGCGGATGAAGCCGGCGCGCTGGCGGTCGATCTGCTCGAGCGCATAGGCGCGCGCCTTTTGCAGCACTTCGGCGGTTGGCAGGTTCTTGCCGTACAGTTTTTCGATCTGGATCTCGATCGGCATGCCGTGGCAATCCCAGCCCGGCACATACGGCGCGTCGAAGCCGGCGATGGTGCGCGACTTGATGACCATGTCTTTCAGGATCTTGTTGACGGCGTGGCCCAGGTGGATGTCGCCGTTGGCGTACGGCGGACCGTCGTGCAGGATGAACGTCGGACGGCCGGCGGCGGCCTTGCGCACGCGCTCGTAGATTTTTTTATCTTGCCATTGCTTGACCCAGCCCGGCTCGCGCTTGGCGAGGTCGCCGCGCATCGGGAATGGGGTGTCGGTCATATTGACCGGGTATTTGCTTTCAGGCTTTTTCTGGCCCTTAGGTGCCTGGGACTGGCCGTTGTTTTGTTTGGTATCGGACATAAGCTTCTTCTGGTAAGTGTTCGGTGTGCACGGCGCAGCGCGCCGCGGCAGAGTCGGGTGAGGCGCTTCCGGCAAGCCATCGCGGCTCGGGAAGCGCGCTCAAATTCGGTCGGTCGCCGTCAGCGCGCTGTTGCGGTGGGCGAAGAAGGCGCGCGCCTGGGCCGCGTCGTTGTCGATCGCGGCAGTGAGCGTGGCCAGGTCGTCGTATTTCTCTTCGTCGCGCAGCTTGGCCAGGAACTCCACGCGCACCAGCTTGCCGTAGCATTGTTGGGCGTAGTCGAACACATGTACTTCAAGCAGCATACGGCCGGCATCCTCGACGGTCGGACGCACGCCCAGGCTGGCCACGGCCGGCAGCGGCGCGTCCGCCAGGCCGTGCACCTGCACGACGAAGATGCCCGAGAGAGCAGGGCGGTGCGCCACCCGCAGGTTCATGGTCGGAAAGCCCAGCGTGCGGCCCAGCTTCTGGCCATGGATCACGTGGCCCGACATCGCATATGGATGGCCGAGCAATTCCTTGGTACGGACGAAATCGCCTTCCAGCAGGGCGGCGCGCACGGCCGAGGACGAGATGCGCTGGTCGCCGTGCATGACGGCGTCGAGGGTGTGGACGTCGAAGCCGAATTCGCGGCCGGCCTCGACCAGCATCGCGATATCGCCCTGGCGCCTGGCGCCGAAGCGGAAATCGTCGCCGACCATCAGCCACTTGACGTGCAGGCCGTCGACCAGCACGCGCTCGATGAAGTCGCGCGGCGACATGGCGGCGAACTGTTCGTTGAAATGCTCGACGATGACGCGGTCGATGCCGGCCTGGTCGAGATCCTCGAGCTTGTCGCGCAGGTTGGCGATGCGGGCCGGGGCGCGCGACAGGTCGCCGGATTTGCGGGCGAAGTATTCGCGCGGATGGGGTTCGAACGTCATCACGGCCGCTTCCAGGCCGAGCCCCGCGGCGGCGCTGCGCACATGGGCCAGCAGGGCCTGGTGGCCGCGATGGACGCCGTCGAAATTGCCGATCGTGAGCGCGCAGGGCGCGCGCGCCCTGTCGTTGGGAAGTCCGCGAAATACCTTCATCAAATCTGGGTCCGGTTGCAAGCCGCGCGACAATGGAGCGGCGCCAAAACCCTGATTATACGGTAAAGCGATTGTTGCACCGAGGCGATGGCCATGGATCTGCCCATTCATGTTATCGAATGGCGCAATAAAAAACGCCGCCCGAAGGCGGCGTTTTCGCAGCTTGGATCCCCGCCTGCGCGGGGACAGGCTCGATCAGGACAGCGGATTGTTGATCGCCAGGATCCAGTAGCGGGCCAGTTCGGCGGTGCCGTCCTTGCCGCCCACGGTCTTGAGCGTGGCGATGGCTTGCTGCTTCTTGCCGGCAGCGGCGTAGGCTTCGCCCAGGCGCAGCTTGGCGTCTTCAGGGTTCTTCAGGCCGCCGGCCTTGATGGCCGCTTCCATCATCTTGAGGCCCTTGTCGGCCTGGCCAGCCTGCACCAGTGCGTAACCCAGGCCCACCAGCGAGTCCTGGTCCTTGACCGCGGTGTGCTCGGCTTCCAGCGCAGCGAAGTTCTTGTTCTGCTCTGCCAGGTTCTTCTCGGCCAGGTCCTTCAGGCGCTGGTGACGCGCGGCGTCGGTGCCGGTGCCCAGGGCGCCGGCCTTGTAGCCCTTGTCGATGATCTTGATCGCTTCGGCCGGGGCTTTCGCCTGCAGCACCAGCTGGGCCATTTCCATGTACTCGCTCGGCTTCTTGAGCAGGTTGTTGGCCAGCTTCAGGCGATAGACGTCGACGTTCAGGCGCTGCGAGTAGCCCGGCTGGCGCTGCACGCGGTTCAGCAGGTCGGTCCAGTACTGCGCCTTTGGATAGCTGGCGGCCAGCTTCTCGATGGTGCGCACGTAGCCGGCGGTATCGTTCTTCTTGAGCTGGATATTGGCCAGCATGCCGAGCTGGTCTTCGCTCAGGCGGCCGCTTTTCTCGATGGTGCGCAGTTCTTGCTCGAGGGCGGCGGTGTTGCCTTGCTTGTAATAGTTCTGCAGCAGGTAAGCGCGCAGCTTCGGATCATCCTTC
The DNA here is from genome assembly GCF_050434365.1 of Massilia sp. UYP32. NCBI lineage: Bacteria > Pseudomonadati > Pseudomonadota > Betaproteobacteria > Burkholderiales > Oxalobacteraceae > Massilia > Massilia sp. UYP32. Next base: position 199,249 of record NZ_JBNDIK010000003.1, on the reverse strand, counting down.
TGCTTGAGCAAGTTCTGGATGGTGGCGTTGGCCTTGTTCAGGTCGCCTGCACGCATATAGATGCCCACCAGGCCTTCGGCGAATTGCGAACGCTCGTTGGCGCTCAGCTTGCCCGACGCGAGCAGGGCTTCGAAGGATTTGGCGGCGGTATCGTAATCGCCGGCCGACGAAGCAGCCCCGGCGCGCACGCGCTCGATCAGGTAGCTTTCATTGGCGGTCTTGTTGCCCACCTTGTCCAGTCCGCGCAGGGTAGCCAGTGCCTCCTTGTGCTTGCCCTGTTTCATCTGGGCCTGGGCTTGCTGCAGCGGTTTGCCAATCTCCGGGCGCATTGCTTCCTGCGCGACGGCGGAAGACAGGCCGATTACCGGGGTGAGCGCGGTAAAGCCCAGAGCGGCCATTGCAAGGCTGAGGTGAGCGAGACGGAACTTGATCATCTGAAAAATCCTTATTTCAAAATGGACACGGCAGGGATAGCCCTGCCGTGTTGGTTCAAACATGGAACGATTACTGGAACTGCTCGTTACCGACCATGCCGATTTTGGTGACGCCGATACGCTGGGCGGATGCCATGACACCGGCAACTACCTTGTACTCTACCAGCTTATTCGGACGCAGGTGCACTTCAGGCTGGTCGGCCATGGCTGCAACGGCGTTCATCTTGGCTTCGAGCGTCGCGCGATCCGGGATGACTTCGCCATCCCAGAGGATGGTACCGTCGAAGTCGACGTCGATCGTGATCACCACCGGTTTGATATCGCTTTGCGGCGGGTTACCAACTGGCATGTTCAGATTGACGGAGTGGTTTTGCTTCGGAATCGTGATAATCAGCATGATGATCAGAACGAGCAGGACGTCGATCAACGGCGTCATGTTCATTTCCATCATCGGTTCCGGATCGGCTGCTGCTGCGGAGCCGCCTCCACCTACGTTCATACTCATGGGTGTGTCCTTATCTAATGTTGGGGAGAAGGTTACGGCGCCCGGCTCGAAAGCCAGGCGCCGCATGCTGGGCTATCAGCCCGGTGGCTCGATAACGAAGCCAACCTTCTGCACACCAGCACGTTGTGCCGTGTAGATCACGCGGCCGATCGCTTCGTAGCGGGTTTCCTGGTCGCCACGAACTTTCACCGCCGGTTGCGGCACTTTCACCGACTGCTCCGCGAGGAACTTGAACAGCTCGTCCGTGTTCGCGAGGTGAGTCTGGTTGTAGTACATCTCGCCGTCTTTATTGACGGTGATATTCACATCTTCCGGCTTGGTCAGGGTGACCTGGTTCTCTTCTGAAGGAAGGGTCACTTTCTGCAGATTCAGCACCACCGGGCTCGTGATCAGGAAGATGATCAGAAGAACCAACATGATGTCAACGAGTGGCGTCGTGTTGATCTCTGAATTCAGTGCATCTTCGCCGGAATCGGAACCGACACTCATCGACATAGTTTATCCAATCTTTTTAGCTGCGGCAGCTGCGTTCGAGGTCGACATTGCGCCCGAGATCAGGACCGAGTGAACGTCAGCCGAGAACGAACGGATGTCTTCCAGGACGGTCTTGTTACGACGCACCAGCCAGTTGTAACCCAGAACGGCAGGAACTGCAACGAACAGACCGAAAGCGGTCATGATCAGTGCTTCACCGACTGGACCTGCGACCTTGTCGATCGATGCGTTACCCGACATGCCGATGGCGGTCAGTGCGTTGTAGATGCCCCAGACGGTACCGAACAGACCGATGAACGGCGAGGTCGAACCGACGGTTGCCAGGAACGACAGGCCGTCTTGCAGACGCGACTGGACGCGGTCCACTGCGCGCTGGATCTGCATGGTGACCCAGGTCGACAGGTCGATCTGCTCGAGCAGGGCGCCGTCGTGGTGCTGGGTTGCCTTGGTGCCGGTTTCAGCGATGAAGCGGAATGGCGAACCTTCTTTCAGCTGAGCCGAACCAGCAGCGATCGACGGTGCTTTCCAGAACTTGGCTTGCATGTCTTTCGACTGCTTCATGATCTTCTGCTGATCGATCAGCTTGGTGATGATGATGTACCACGAACCGATCGACATCAGCGACAGGATGATCAGGGTGCCCTTGTTGACGAAGTCGCCGTGTTCCCACATCGCTTGCAGGCCGTACGGGTTGTAGACTTCTTCGGTTTGCTCGCCACCTGGAGCAGCGGCTGGCGCGCCAGCGTCTGCAGGAGCGGCGGCAGCGTCTGCAGGAGCAGCAGCTGGGTCAACAGCTGGTGCAGCTGCGTCGGTCGCCGCTGGCGCAGCTGCGTCGGTTGCCGGGGTTTCTTGAGCGAAGGCCGGAGCGGACACCAGAGCCGATGCTGCGGTTACCGACAACAGGACAGCCGCCAGGAAAGCGGACAAACGGGTATTCTTAAACATGCTTCCTCCAAAGATATTAAATAGACAGTTCGCTGAACTTAACGACAACGACAATCAAAGTTTGAGACGGTGACCTGTCTCGGTTTTATTCCAGCGTCCAGACGTACTGCACCGCTGTCCACGCCTGTTCCGGCTTGCCATCGATCATGGCGGGCTTGAATCGGCATTTGCTCAGAGCCGATTGCGCGGCTCGGTCCAAGTCACGGAAGCCACTCGACTTCGCCAGCTTGGCTTCCATCACCCGACCATCGACACCGATCAGGAACTGCAGGGTCGTGGTACCGGTTTCTTCATTGCGCTGCGACGAACGTGGATATTCCGGACGTGCGCAAGTATTAAAGTCAGCCACTGCCTCGGTACGGCTAGGACCACGTGCCGGCGGTGCCGGCGGAGCCGGAGGAGCTGGCGGTGCCGGCGGAGCCAGCTGGGTGGTTGGCGGCGGCGTGTTGGTCGCGGTAGCGATCGTGTTTTGCGGTGGTGGCGGTTGCTGCACCTGCACTTCGACCGGCGGGATGAACGGCGGCGGCGGCGCTTTCATTTCTGGCGGCGGCGGCGGCGGCGGAGTTTCCGGCGGCGGCGGCGGCGCGGTCTCTTCAATCAGCTTGGTTTCCACAGCTTCGGTCACCGTGCTGACGATCCGGGTACCCAGGCCAGCGACGAGCGCCCATCCCACGATGATGTGAAGGATGACGACTACGATGAAGCCTGTGAAATTTTTCCCGGGTTGCTTCTCATTCGAAAAATTCATGCCATATTTCTCCAATACCAACTCTTTTTTGTTGCTACCAAACCCACTAAACACGACAAAAGCCTAGAGCCGCATCCGGGACATCGAAGAATTATACCTACGAATTCTTTTTTGCACATACATTTTTACAGCAGCGAAAGGTGCGCTAACTACCTGTAAATGCAGGCAAACAAGCTCATCTATACAAGCCCGGCGAGGTCGGTTTGAGGGGTCCGGAAGGCCGGAAAATGTGTAGTTTTATGTATCGATTCTCCTCATCGCGTGGAAGATCAGTGTAGATGTCATGTTTGCCAAATTTCTGATGCCAAATCAGTCGCTTGGCAAATTTAATATGACTCGACAATGGTCTTTCTGCAAACAATAGCCAATTCTTATTACCCTCCGGCCTCCTCGGATTTCCCTGGAAGCCGTCCCGCGCGTACATAGGTATAGATAAAAGTGATACGCCTTAGACTGCTTGCGATGGCTCAACCGTGCGCCATTTGATGCTTCGTCTCGACAGGAATGAAAGCTGCGCGCTCCCACACCTTCTGCGACAAACTATATTACTTAGTTAGTGCTAGGTCCTTCACCGTCAAATTACCATGACTTGGTTGTGACAGCGCTAACATGTGATGTCGGGAACATACCATGAAATCTGTATGTTGGCGATAGCAGATGAGCCTAATTGAACATGCATAGGCAAGGCAAGGTGCTGCGCCGCGCAGTGGGGCGTTAATGCGGAATAAAAGGCAGGGCAAAACCGCCGGCAGGAACGGTCAGCCGCGAAATCATGGGGAAGGCGGCTCAGCCGCCCACGTAGTCAACCAGGGCGTGAATCGCCGTGCGAGCGTGGATTGGGCGCGTGGACGGCGTAGCCGTCCACCCCACGGTCGCGGTGGTCAACAATGAGCCGGCCGCGCGCGCCGCTCAGCGCCCGCGCTTCTCGCGCCGGCACTCGAGGAAGCTGACCACGTGCCCGGCCGGGTCAGCCGTTTCGAGCCGCACGTCGAAGCCCCATAGCCGGGCCACGTGCTTGAGCACCTCTTGCGCCTGTCCGTTGAGCGGGCGGCGGTTGTATTGCGTGTGGCGCAGGGTCAGGGCGCGGTCGTCGCGCGTATTGACTTGCCAGACCTGGATGTTCGGCTCGCGGCTGCCCAGGTTGTACTGCTCGGCCAGCTTGTGGCGCACGTAGCGGTAGCCGGCCTCGTCATGGATGGCCGAGATGGTCAGCTTGTCGCTGCGGTCGTCGTCCAGCACGGCGAAGAAATGGAAGTCGCGAATCAGCTTGGGCGACAGGTATTGGGCGATGAAGCTCTCGTCCTTGAAGTTGCGCATCGCGAAGTCGAGCGTCTTGAGCCAGTCGCTGCCGGCGATGTCGGGGAACCAGGTTTTGTCTTCATCGGTCGGGTTTTCGCAGATGCGCCGGATATCGGTCATCATCGCGAAACCGAGGGCATAGGGATTGATCCCGCTGTAATACGGGCTGTTGGCCGGCGGTTGATAAACCACGTTCGTATGGCTTTGCAGGAACTCGAGCATGAAGCCGTCGCCGACGATCCCCTCTTTATACAGGTCTTGCAGGATCGTGTAGTGCCAGAAAGTGGCCCAGCCCTCGTTCATCACCTGGGTCTGGCGCTGCGGATAGAAATACTGCGAAATCTTGCGCGTGATCCGCACCAGCTCACGTTGCCAGGGTTCGAGCAGCGGCGCATATTTCTCGATGAAATACAGCAGGTTTTCCTCGGGCTCGGGTGGGAAGCGGTGGGTCGGCGCATCCGCCGCCACCTGTTCTTCGCGCTGGGGCAGGGTGCGCCAGATCGAATTGACCTGGGATTGGGCGTATTCCTCGCGCTCCTTGGTGCGCGCCGCCTCTTGCGCCACCGACAGCTTGGCCGGCCGCTTGTAGCGGTCGACGCCATAGTTTTGCAGCGCATGGCAGGAATCGAGCAACTCCTCGACCGCATCGATCCCATAGCGCTGCTCGCATTCGGCGATATAGTTCTTGGCAAACACCATATAGTCGACGATGGCGTCGGCATCGGTCCAGCTGCGGAACAGGTAATTTCCTTTGAAGAAAGAATTGTGGCCGTAGGCGGCGTGGGCGATCACCAGCGCCTGCATCGTCAGGCTGTTTTCTTCCATCAGGTAGGCGATGCAGGGATTCGAGTTGATGACGATCTCGTAGGCCAGGCCCATCTGGCCACGGCGGTAGCTTTTCTCGGTACTCAGGAAATGCTTGCCGAACGACCAGTGGTTATAGGAGACCGGCATGCCTACCGACGTGTAGGCATCCATCATTTGCTCGGCGGTAATGATCTCGAGCTGGTTCGGATAGGTGTCCAGGCCGTAACGCTTGGCCACCCGCTTGATTTCTTCGTGCGCCTGCTCGATCAGGTCGAAGGTCCACTCCGACTGTTCGGGCAGGGCGCGCGGATTGCTTGGATCTCTTGGCATGGGGCGCCTCGCTGTTGACTGCAGGTATGTCTTTTGACCCGTCCGCAGGCTATTTGGCCTGCTTTTTGAACAGTTCCCGGAATACCGGATAGATGTCGGCCGGGGTCACGATCTTTTGCATCGCGAAATTGCGGTGCTGGGCGGCGACGTCGCAATATTGCTCCCACAGGTTTTGCGGCGGGCCATCGGTGATCTCGACATAGGTGTAATACTGCACGCGCGGCATGATCGCGCTGGTGAGAATCTGTTTGCACAGCACCGAATCGTTATCCCAGTTGTCGCCGTCCGACGCTTGCGCCACGTAGGCGTTCCAGTCGGCGCTGCCGTAGCGCTCGGTGATGACTTTTTGCAGCAGGTGCAGGGCCGAGGAGACGACGGTGCCGCCCGACTCGCGCGAATGGAAGAACTCGTTCTCGTCGACCTCGGCCGCCGCCGTGTGGTGGCGGATGAAGACGACGTCGATCTTTTCATAGACCCGCTTGAGGAAGAGATACAGCAGGATGAAGAAGCGCTTGGCCGTATCCTTGCGCGTCTCGTCCATCGAGCCCGACACGTCCATGATGCAGAACATCACGGCCTGGGTGCTGGGCTTGGGGACCTTGATCCGGTTTGCGTAACGCAGGTCGAACGGATCGATGAACGGAATGGCGTTCAGACGAATGTGCAGGTGATGGATGCGGTCCTTCAGCGCGACCACCTGTTCATCGTCGGACGGCGCTCCCTGGTCGAGCAGCGCCTGCAGCGCTTCTTCGGCATCCGCCAGTTCGCGCCGCGCGGGGCCGCCGATGGCAATGCGGCGCCCCAATGCGCCGCGCAGCGAGCGCAGCACGTGGATGTTCGAGGGCGTGCCGGACACGTTGTAGCCGGCGCGCTGGTTCTTGTATTCGATGGTCTGGGTCAGCTGCGTCTTGACCATGTTCGGCAGCTCGAGATCCTCGAAGAAGTAATTCATGAATTCTTCGCGCGACAGCTCGAAGATGAAATCGTCTTCGACGGTCTGTTCGCTGTTGCCGGCGCGGCCGCGCCCGGCGCCGCCACCGCCGCCGCGGGGCCGGTTGAACTGGTCGCCCTTTTGATACTCGGTATTGCCGGGGTTGACGGTTTCATACACGCCGCCATGGGCGTGGCCGAAATGCGGTTCGTTCACGTCCTTGACGGGAATGGTGACTTTTTCACCGTTCTCGATGTCGGTGATCGAGCGGCCCTTGATGGCGCGGCCGACAGCATCCTTGATCTGCGCCTTGTAGCGGCGCAGGAAACGTTCGCGGTTGACCGCAGACTTGTTCTTGCCCTGCAAGCGACGGTCGATGAGGTAAGTCAAAACAGGCCTCCTGCTTAGTATAAGCGCGGAACTGTCGGCACAAGATCTACCGCTCGCGCTCTGGCGCCGTCGCATGCGACGGCACCCCTATCTTAATACGCTGCGCGAACGAGCGTGCGGCGCACGCGCAGCGTCGCGTCTTGCCGGTGGCGGCCTGCAGCCATTCGGCAACACGCCTTGTCACGACGACTTGCGCACACGCAGATACCATTCGCACAACAGACGCACCTGCTTTGGTGTATAGCCTTTCTCTACCATACGGGCGACGAAGTCGGCGTGCTTGTTCGCATCCTCGGCGCTCGCTTTTGCATTGAAGGAAATCACCGGCAAAAGTTCCTCGGTATTCGAGAACATCTTCTTCTCGATCACGCTGCGGAACTTTTCATAGCTGGTCCAGGCCGGATTCTTGCCGGCATTGGTGGCGCGCGCCCTGAGGCTGAAGTTGACGATCTCGTTGCGGAAATCCTTCGGATTCGAAATCCCTGCCGGCTTTTCGATCTTTTCCAGCTCGGCATTCAGCGATTCGCGGTCGAAGCTTTCACCGGTATCCGGATCGCGGAATTCCTGGTCCTGGATCCAGAAGTCGGCAAAGGTCACATAGCGGTCGAAGATGTTCTGGCCATACTCGGAATAGCTTTCCAGGTAGGCGGTTTGAATTTCCTTGCCGATGAAATCGACGTAGCGCTGCGCCAGGTGTTCCTTGATATACGAGAGATAGCGCTGCTCGGTCTCGGGCGGGAATTGCTCGCGCTCGATCTGCTGTTCGAGCACGTACAGCAGGTGCACCGGATTGGCCGCCACTTCGGTATTGTCGAAGTTGAAGACCTTGGACAGGATCTTGAACGCGAAGCGGGTCGACAGGCCGTTCATGCCTTCGTCCACGCCGGCATAGTCGACGTATTCGTGCAGCGACTTGGCCTTGGGGTCGGTGTCCTTCAGGTTTTCGCCATCGTAGACCAGCATCTTGGAGAAGATGCTCGAATTCTCCGGATCCTTCAGGCGCGACAGCACGGCGAACTGCGACATCATGCGCAGGGTGCCGGGCGCGCATGGCGCCTTGTCGAGCGAGGAATTACGCAGCAGCTTGTCGTAGATCTGGATTTCATCGGACACGCGCAGGCAATACGGCACCTTCACGATGTAGATACGGTCGAGGAACGCCTCATTGTTGCGGTTGTTGCGGAAGGTCTTCCATTCGGATTCGTTCGAGTGCGCCAGCACGATGCCGTCGAAGGGAATCGCGCCGAAGCCTTCGGTGCCCTTGTAATTGCCCTCCTGCGTGGCGGTCAGGAGCGGGTGCAGCACCTTGATCGGGGCCTTGAACATCTCGACGAATTCCATCAGGCCCTGGTTCGCCAGGCACAAGCCGCCGGAATAGCTGTAGGCGTCCGGATCGTCCTGCGGGAAATCCTCGAGCTTGCGGATATCGACCTTGCCGACCAGCGAAGAGATATCCTGGTTGTTTTCGTCGCCCGGTTCGGTCTTGGAAATCGCGATCTGTTTCAGGATCGACGGATAGCGCTTCACCACGCGGAACTTGTTGATGTCGCCGCCGTATTCGTGCAGGCGCTTGACCGCCCACGGGCTCGGAATGGCGCGCAGGTAGCGGCGCGGAATGCCGTAGTCTTCTTCGAGGATGGTGCCGTCTTCTTCTTCGCTGAACAGGCCCAGCGGCGATTCATTCACCGGCGAGCCCTTGATCGCATAAAAGGGCACGAGTTCCATCAGGCTTTTGAGTTTTTCGGCGATCGACGATTTGCCGCCGCCGACCGGACCGAGCAAATACAGGATCTGCTTGCGCTCTTCGAGTCCCTGCGCCGCATGGCGGAAATAGGACACCACCTGCTCGATCACTTCTTCCATGCCGTAGAACTCGCGGAAGGCCGGATAGATCTTGATCACCTTGTTGGCGAAGATGCGCGACAGGCGCGGATCGAGGCGGGTATCGACCAGGGTGGGCTCGCCGATCGCGGCCAGCATGCGTTCCGGCGCGCTGGCATAGGTCAGCGGGTCTTTCTTGCACAGTTGGAGATATTCCGCCAGGGAGTATTCCTCTTCCCGGGTACGCTCATAGCGGGCCGCGTAGTTTTCAAAGATGCTCATTGAAGTTCCTTTAATGTGCCAACAACGAATCACTGTCACAGCAGCCACTGTCGAAGCTGCCCGGGGCCCCGGTATCGCGGTCTCCTTGTTCGGTCGTCACGTGCCGCGCCGGGATGGCCGGCGCCGTTAAAGGAATTCACGTGCGATTGCGTCTTGTCGATTCGGCGGATAGCCAAATCCTTGCGTGGTGGAGAACGCCTTTTTTGCGTTTATGAAATTTATTATGTGCCTATTAGTTTCCGAAGTCAAAGCAGTGTCGTGCGAGCTGTTGAAGCGGTACCAAGTGCTTGATTCAACTATTGAAAGTCGGTTTTTGCAGGCGTCGCGGCGGCCCTGGGAAGGTGAGGCCGGAACACGGCGTCGAGGCCGGTTTGAACGAAAGATCGGCATGCCAGCGGCATCTCCATTTTCTTCCGTTGTGCGCCGATAGTGCACGAACTGCTCAACACGCGGCGCACGCGAATCGTGCATGTCATAAAGCCGAACGCAGCCATTTTCGCCTTGGCGCAGGCGGAAAGCCGGCATGCGTTACACTTGTCGGTCGGTCCCGGTCGGAAGGACCACCTGGCCCGCACCATTGAATATTTACTGATGTACTTGTTGGAGAAAACCATGCTCGACGAACGCCTGCGCAACCTGCTGCAGAACATGCCCAAGGCAGAACTGCACATCCACATCGAGGGCTCGCTCGAACCGGAACTGATTTTTGAGCTTGCGCAAAGAAACGGCGTTGACCTCGCTTATAGCTCGGTCGAAGCGTTGCGCGAGGCCTACGCTTTCACCGATCTCCAGTCTTTCCTCGACATTTATTATGCCGGCGCCAGCGTACTGCTGAAGGAACAAGACTTCTACGACATGACCGCGGCTTATCTGGCGCGCGCCCATGCCGACAACGTCCGCCACGCCGAGATCTTCTTCGATCCGCAAACCCATACCGCGCGCGGCGTGCCGTTCGAGACCGTCATCAACGGCATCTGGCGCGCCTGCCAGGATGCGCCGCTCAGCGCCAGCCTGATCATGTGCTTCCTGCGCCACCTGTCCGAAGACGAAGCCATCGCCACGCTCGAGCAGTCGCTCCCTTACCGCGACAAGTTCATCGGCGTCGGCCTCGATTCGTCCGAGGTCGGCCACCCTCCCGAGAAATTCGCGCGCGTGTTCGAGCGCGCCCGTTCGCTCGGCCTGCGCCTGGTCGCGCATGCGGGCGAGGAGGGCCCGCCGGCGTATATCGAAAGCGCGCTCGACGTGCTGAAGGTCGAACGCATCGACCACGGCGTGCGCAGCCTGGAAAGCCCGGCCCTGGTCGAGCGCCTGGCGCGCGAGCAGATGGCATTGACCGTGTGCCCGCTGTCGAACATCAAGCTGCGCGTGTTCGACGTGATGGGTTCGCACAATCTGCGCACCCTGCTCGACGCCAATCTCGCGGTGACCGTCAACTCGGACGATCCGGCCTATTTCGGCGGCTACGTCAACGAGAACTACTTCGCCGCCTTCGAGGCGCTGCCGCTGGACGAAAGTCATGCGCGCCAGCTGGCGCGCAACAGCTTCCAGGCCGCCTTCGTCGACCCGGAGCGCAAGCGCGCCTTCCTGGCCGAAGTCGACGGCTTCTTCGCCAACGCCTGACCTTCAAGAACGGAGCGGATCCATGTTCGTCCAGGCTCTTCGCATGACGGCGCGCGACTGGCGCGCCGGTGAGCTGCGCTTCCTGCTGGTGGCGCTGATCGTCGCGGTCGCGGCATTGAGTTCGGTCGGCTTCTTCATCGACCGCATGCGCTCCGGCATGGACCGCGACGCCCACCAGCTGCTCGGCGCCGACCTGCTGGTCAATACCGACGACCCGGTGCGCCAGGAGTGGCGCGCCGAAGCGTTGAAGCGTGGCCTGCTGCTGGCCGACACTGTCACCTTCCCGAGCATGGCGCAAGCCGGCGAGGGCGACGACTCGCTGGCCCAGCTGTCGTCGATCAAGGCGGTGTCAAAAGGCTATCCGCTGCGCGGCCAGATGAGCATCACGACGGACCCTGTCGCCGCCAGCGGCGCGCAGGGCACGCCCACGCGCGAGGTGCCGGCGCGCGGCACGGTCTGGGTCGATCCCGGCCTGCTGCCGCAGCTGCGCACCGAGGTCGGCGCCATGCTCACCCTGGGCAACAGCCAGTTCCGCATCGCCCAGCTGATCGCCACCGAACCGGACAAGGGCGCTTCGTTCGCCAACTTCGCGCCGCGCGTGATGCTGGCGCTGGAAGACCTGCAAGCCACCGGCCTGGTCGACGACTTCGCGCGCGTGAGCTTCCGCCTGATGGTCGCCTCGAAGGACGTGAACGACATGGCCGCGGTGCGCGACTACGAACAGTGGATACGCGCCCAGATCCGCGACAACAATATCAAGGGCGTGCGCATCGAGACGCTGGAAAACGGCCGCCCCGAGATGCGCGCGACGCTCGATCGCGCGGGATTGTTCCTGTCGCTGGTGGGCCTGTTGTCGGCGATGCTGGCGGCGGTCGCGGTGGCGATGGCGGCGCGCCGCTTCATGGGCCGCCACCTGGACGCCTGCGCCATGCTGCGCTGCCTGGGCCTGACCCAGAACCAGGTCACCGTGCTGTACCTGCTCGAATTCGGATTCATCGGCCTGCTTGGCAGCGTGATCGGGGTGCTGGTCGGCTTCGGCGCCCACTTCGTGCTGCTCGAGATGATCGCCTCGCTGATCAAGACCGAGCTGCCGCCGGTGTCGATGCTGCCCGCGCTGCAGGGCGTGGCGACCGGCTTGATGCTGCTGGTCGGCTTTGCGCTGCCGCCGATTCTCCAGTTGCGCAACGTGCCGCACAACCGCGTGATCCGGCGCGAGCAGGGCGCGCCGCAGCCGGCCGCGCTGGCGACCTATGGGCTGGGCATCGGCGTGTTCTTCCTGCTGCTCCTGTGGCAGGCGGGCGACCCGACCCTGGCCCTGATCACCGCCGGCGGTTTCCTGGGCGGCTTCGCCTTCTTCGCCCTGGTGGCCTGGCTCGGCCTGCAGGGGCTGCGCCGGATGCGCGGCGCGTTCAAGAGCCAGGGCTGGCGCTTCGCCGTCACCTCGCTGCAGCGCCGGCCCGGCGCCACCGTGGTGCAGGTGGTGTCGCTGGCGCTGGGCCTGATGGCGCTGCTCCTGCTGACCGTGGTGCGCGGCGACCTGATGGCGGCCTGGCAGCTGGCCACGCCCGCCGACGCGCCGAACCGCTTCGTGATCAACATCCTGCCCGAGCAGAAGCAGGCGGTCGAAGGCCAGCTGCTGGCGGCCGGCGTCAAGGAACCCGTGCTGTACCCGATGATCCGTGGCCGCCTGACGGCCATCAATGGCAACGCGATCACGCGCGACACCTTCCAGGACGGCGAGGCGCGGCGCCTGGCCAACCGCGAATTCAACCTGTCGACGACCAATGTGCTGCCGCAGGCGAACGAGGTGGTGCAGGGCGAATGGTTCAGGGACGCGCCGGGCGTGGCCGAGGCCTCGGTCGAGCAGAGCATCATGGAGCGCCTGGGGCTGAAGCTGGGCGACACCATGCGCTTCGACATGGCGGGCTTGCTCGTCGACGCGAAGATCACCAGCGTGCGCAAGCTCGAATGGGGCTCGATGCGCGCCAACTTCTTCGTCATCATCAATCCGGCGGCGATGGCCGATGCGCCGACCACCTACATGACCGCCTTCCATGTGCCGCCCGAGGGAGCGAACCTGGGCAATGCGCTGACCCGCAACCATCCGAACCTGACGGTGATCGATGTCTCGGGCATCATCCGCCAGCTGCAGGACGTGCTGGACCAGGTGGTGACGGCGGTCGAATTTTTGTTCCTGTTCACGCTCGCTTCCGGCGTGCTGGTGCTGTATGCGGCGCTGATGGGATCGCAATCCGAGCGCACGCGCGAAGCGGGCCTGCTGCGCGCACTGGGCGCCACGCGCCAGCAACTCGCGCAGGCGCAGCGCATCGAGTTCGTGCTGGTGGGCGGCCTGGCGGGCCTGCTGGCGGCGAGCGGCGCGGCGGCGCTGGGTTGGGCGCTGGCCACCTACCAGTTCAAGTTCCCGTGGGTGTTCGAGCCGGGCGTATGGATCGCGGGCCTGTTCGTCGGCGCGCTGTGCGCGATCGTCGGCGGCTGGCTGGGCCTGCGCGGGGTGTTGCGGCAGCCGCCGTTGCAAACGCTGCGCGAAGCGTAAGCGCGATAATGCAGGCGCCGAGGACACGGTCCGCGGCGCCTGCGCTATCATGGCGGGATGTCCGAACATCACACCGAAACCCCCGCCGAATCCCAGACCCTGTACGAGATGATGGGCGGCGGCGAGCGCCTGCGGGCGCTGGTCGACCGCTTCTATGACCTGATGCAGCTGGAGCCCGATTTCGCCGGCATCCACGCCATGCACCCGGTGCCCAACGACAGCTCGCGCGAAAAGACCTTCATGTTCCTGTCCGGCTGGATGGGCGGCCCCGACCTGTACATCGAACGCTACGGCCACCCGCGCCTGCGCGCGCGCCACCTGCCGTTCGCGATCGGCAGCGCGGAGCGCGACCAGTGGCTGCGCTGCATGGCCTGGGCCATGGAAGACCTGGGCTACGACGACACGCTGCGTGTGCGCATGATGAATTCCTTCTTCCAGACCGCGGACTGGATGCGCAACAAACCTGATTGAGCGCCACCATGACCGTCGCCGAAATCCTCATCCTGGTCGGCCTGGTCGTCGTGGCCGGCCTGCTGGTTGTCGTCCTGCTGCGCATGCGCGGCAATGGCGACGGCGCCCACGTCGAACGCCTGGAACGCGAGCTGCGCCAGGAGCTGCAATCGAGCGCCCAGGCGACGCGCCAGGAACTGGCCGCTCACCTCGCTCAATATCACAATGCCACGGTCCAGCAACTGGACAGCATGCGCCAGCAGATGCAGCTGCACTCCAGTAGCGGGCGCGAGGAACAGGCGCGCGCGCTGAAGCGCTTCGCCGACACCCTGCAGCAGACGCTGGGCAATCTGACCGAATCGAACGCCCAGCGCATGCTCGAGGTGCGCAACACGCTCGAAACCAAGATCCGCGATCTCCAGACCGATAACGCCAGGCGCCTCGAAGAGATGCGCCAGACGGTCGACGAAAAACTGCATGCGACGCTGGAGACGCGCCTGTCCGAATCGTTCCGCCAGGTGTCGGAGCGGCTGGAAAAAGTGCACCAGGGCCTGGGCGAGATGCAGCAGCTGGCGATCGGCGTGGGTGACCTGAAGCGGGTGCTCACCAACGTCAAGACCCGCGGCACATGGGGCGAGGTGCAACTGGAGATGCTGCTGGGGCAGGTGCTCACCGTCGACCAGTACGCCAAGAACGTCGAGACGGTGGCCGGTTCGAACGCGCGGGTCGAGTTCGCGATCAAGCTGCCCGGCGTGGTCGAAGGCGGCGCGCCGCTGTGGCTGCCGATCGACGCCAAGTTCCCCAAGGAGCAGTACGAACGCCTGCTGCTGGCCAGCGATGAAGCCGATGCCGATGGCGTGGCGCGCGCCGGCGCCGAGCTGGAACGGGCGGTGCGGGGCGAAGCGCGCACCATTTGCGATAAATACGTGTCGCCGCCGCAGACGACCGACTTCGCCATCCTGTTCCTGCCGACCGAGGGCCTGTACGCCGAGGTGATGCGCCGTCCCGGCCTGGCCGACGAGCTGCAGCGCACCCTGCGGGTGACGATCGCGGGGCCGTCGACGCTGGCGGCGCTGCTCAACAGCCTGCAGATGGGTTTCCGCACCCTGGCGCTGGAAAAACGCTCGTCCGAGGTGTGGCAGGTGCTGGGGGCGGTCAAGACCGAGTTCACCAAGTTCGGCGACGTGCTGGCCACCACCAAGTTGACCCTGGAAAAGGCCGCCAAGAACATCGAAAGCGCCGAGGTGCGCAGCCGCCAGATGGCGCGCAAATTGAAATCGGTGGAGGCGTTGCCGAGCGAGGCGGCGCAGTTGATGCTTGGGCCGGATGGCCTGGAGCGGGACGATTGATTGTTGAATGATGTGAAGCATGTGGCATGGGCGGCTCCGCCGCCCATGCCACGAGTTCAGTGCCTATCAAGCTGTCAGAACAACCCCTCGAACGGCAAGATATCCACCATCTCCCCCGCCGCGACACTGCCCTGCCCATCATGCAGCACGACCATGCAATTCGCCTCCGACATCGAGCGCAGGATGCCCGAGCCCTGCGACCCGGTGATGCGCACCTCCGGCTCGCCATCCGCCCCGCGCGCGACGATGCCGCGCTGGTATTCGGTGCGCCCCGGCTTCTTGCGGATCGCCTCGATCGAGCGCGCACGCAGCAGCGGCAGCGGCGCCTCGGCGCCCATCATGCGCAGCAGCGCCTCGCGCGCGAAGAAGTAAAACGACACCATCACCGCCACCGGATTGCCCGGCAGGCCGAATAAAAATGCGCTGCGGCCGTTGGACGACACCCGGCCGAAGGCCAGCGGCCGGCCCGGACGCATGCCGATCTTCCAGAACGTCACGTCGCCCAGTTCGGCCATCACCTGCTTCGTGTAGTCGGCCGCGCCGACCGAGACGCCGCCCGAAGTAATAATGGCGTCGGCGTTCTCGCAGGCGGTGCGCAGCGCCTCTTCCAAAGCCTCGGGGCTGTCGCGCACCACGCCCATGTCGATGATCTCGCAGCCCAGGCGGGCCAGCATGCCGTAGATCGTGTAGCGGTTGCTGTCATACACACAACCCTCGTCGAGCGTTTCGCCGATCGAGCGCAGCTCGTCGCCGGTCGAGAAGAAGGCCACGCGCAGGCGGCGCTGCACGGGAATCTCGGCGAAGCCGAGCGAGGCGCACAGCCCCAGGTCGGCCGGGCGGATGACGCGGCCGGCCTTCAGGGCGGCGCTGCCGGCCTTCAGGTCTTCGCCGGCCAGGCGGCGGTTGTCCCCTGGACGGATCGCGCCGGCGCGCAGGGTGACGGTATCAATGGTCGTGCTCTCGGCGAATTCCTGCGGCAGCACGCTGTCGCAGCCGGCCGGCATCACGCCGCCGGTCATGATGCGCACGCATTCGCCAGGTCCTGGCGTGATGTCGAGCGGCTTGCCGGCGTAGGCGACGCCGACCACCTTCAGCGTGACCGTGCCTTCGGCCGGCAGGTCGCCGCCGCGCAGCGCGTAGCCGTCCATGGCCGAGTTGTCGTGCGCCGGCACATTGATCGGCGAGACCAGGTCGCGCGCCAGCACGCGGCCGAGGGATGAACGCAAAGCCACCATTTCCACCGCGCGCACGGGTTGCACGAAGTCGCGGATGATGCGCTGGGCGTCCTGCACGCGCAGCGCGTCCGGATCGTAGCCGTTGATGCAGCTCGCCACCTGGGCCAGGCTGGCAGGGAAGGGCGGGGAAGGGTCGTCCAGCCCGCGCAGCTCGTCCAGGGTATTGATGTTGCGGAAGGCGTCGGCGTCGTCGAAGACCACCTCGACCGCCTTCAGGTCGCGGTGCCAGCCGTCGACGCGGCGCCCGCCCTCGAGCAAATAGGCCGACAACTGCGGCAGCCGCTCGGCGCGCACCAGGCAGAACACGGGATGCGGCTGCGCGCGCTTGCCGGCTTCCTGCGTCGCGGCGTAGGCGACGTCGGCATCGGCTTCCTGCAGCGCGGCGAACAGGCGAGATGCCAGGTCGGTCGGCAGGAAGGGCGAGTCGCAGGGGACGGCCAGCAGGTAGGGCGTGGCGCAATGGCGCAGGCCGGCTTCCAGGCCGGCGAGCGGCCCGGGATAGGGTTCCACTCCGTCCGCGACTTCGTCGGGCAGCACCATCGCGTCGAAAGCGCGGTAGGCATCCAGGTTGCGGTTGGCGCTGATCGCCACCGGCCCGACCTGCGGCCGCAGGCGCGCCAGCACGTGCTCGACCATGGTGCTCGAGCGGAAGGGCTGCAAGCCCTTGTCGACATTGCCCATGCGCGAGCCGCGGCCGCCCGCCAATACCAGTCCGCTGATCATCCCTTGTTCCATTATCCGCCTATATAGGACATTTCAACCTTGCGCGCGCCGTCGCGCTGCCCGATGCCGGTCTCCGCCGTGCGCGTCTCGGAATAACGGTCGGCCCGTCCGCGCCACAGCTGGGCGATGGCTCCAGACAGCTCGAGGTCGCTGCGATCCGCGCGCAGCAGCGCGCGCAGGTCGTGGCCGCGGGTGGCGAACAGGCAGGTATACAGCTTGCCCTCGGTCGACAGGCGCAGGCGCGAACAGTCGCCGCAGAAGGCCTGGGTGACGCTCGAGATGACGCCGATCTCGCCGCCGCCATCCACGTAGCGCCAGCGCGAGGCGGTCTCGCCGCTGTAGTTGGCCGCGACCGGTTCGAGCGGCAGCTCGGCCGAGATGCGCCGCACCACTTCTTGCGACGGCACGACCTCGCGCATATTCCAGCCGTTCGAGGCGCCGACGTCCATGAATTCGATGAAGCGCAGGATGGTCGGCGAGCCCTTGAAGTGGCGCGCCATGGGCAGGATCTGGTCGTCGTTGGTGCCGCCCTTGACCACCATATTGACCTTGACCGGCCCCAGGCCGGCCGCGTGGGCGGCGTCGATGCCGTGCAGCACGTCCGCGACGGCGAAGTCGACGTCGTTCATGCTGCGGAACACCTTGTCGTCCATCGCGTCGAGCGAGACCGTGACGCGGTCCAGGCCGGCGTCTTTCAGCGCCTGGGCCTTGCGCGCCAGGATCGAGCCGTTGGTGGTGAGCGTGAGATCGAGCGGACGACCGCTCGGCGTCGGCAGCGCGCGCAGCATCGCGACCAGGCGCTCGAGGTTCTTGCGCAGCAGCGGCTCGCCGCCGGTCAGGCGCAGCTTTTCGACGCCGTGCGCGATGAACAACCGCGCCACGCGCGTGATTTCCTCGAACGACAGCAGGTCGCCGTGCGGCAGGTACTGGTAATCCTTGTCGAAGACTTCCTTCGGCATGCAGTACACGCAACGGAAGTTGCAGCGGTCGGTGACCGAGATGCGCAGGTCGTGCAGGGGCCGGCCCAGCGCGTCACTGAGCAGGCCAGTCGGTGCTTCGGGCACGGCCGGGACCTGCAGCGCGGAAGAGCGCAGGTCATTGATCAGAATGATTTTTTCAGCCATTTCAGTACGATAGCACGGGGCTGATGAAGCTGCCCGTACCAGATCCAGATGGAAATGCTACTGCTTGCTGCTCCAATAAAAAACGTCGTTCCTGCAAGCGCAGGAACGACGTGATGGCGCAGCCGATGATTGCTTACTGGCGCGTATCGACCTGCACCAGCGGCTCGTCTACCGGTGCGACCACTGGCTTGCGGGCGCGGCCCAGGCGGACCGGCGGCGCCACTGCCGCTTCCTGGGCGGCGCGCAGTTTTTCAGGGTCGGTCGATGCCAGTTGCAGGCCGGCCTGGGCCAGCACTTCGTCCAGCTTGGCCGGGGCTTCGACCGGCGCGGCAGCCAGGGCGGCGCCCGGCGCAGGTGCGCTGGCCACAGGCGCGGCGGCTGGCGTCGGGGCGACGCTGACCGCCGGTGCGGCTGAAGGCGCCGGCTCGACCGCCGAAGCGGCGACCGGTTCGGCTGCCGGCGCGGTGTCGACGACGGGCGCCGGCGCCGGAGCAGCCGCAGGTGCATCAGCCTGAGCGGCCTCGGCGCGTGCTTCGGCAACCGACGCCGCGGTCGGGAACGGGTTCTGCTGCGCGGCAACCGAGGCTGCGGTCGGGAACGGGTTCTGTTGAGCGGCAACCGAAGCTGCGGTCGGGAACGGGATCTGCTCGGCAGCAACCGGCGCCGGTGCGACAGGTGCAGGAGCAGGAGCAGGAGCAGGAGCAGGAGCAGGAGCAGGAGCAGGAGCAGGCGCAGGCGCAGGCGCAGGAGCAGGAGCGGCAGCCTGCTCGGCCTGGGCCTTCGCAGCCGCCACCGACGCCGCGGTCGGGAACGGCCATGCATCTTGCGTGGCGGCGCGTGCCGGCTTGGCCTTCGCGGCCTTGGCGGCGGCGGCGACCTTGGCCGCTTCTTCATCGGCTACCGGGGCGAATGCCGGCGCTTCGTCCGCACCTTCCAGCGCCTCGCCCTCGACCTGGTCACGGTCGCGGCGATTGCGGTTACGGCCGCCACGGCGACGACGGCGGCGCGGCTCGTCGCCTTCGCCCTCGATCTCCTCGCCATCCGGGCCGATCGTCGTCACCGACTTCACGACCTGCTGCACGACTTCCTGGGTGCCTTCCGGGCCGCTGGTGCTGACTGCAACAGTGGCGCTCGACACGACCTGGCTCACGCTGACTTCGTCGAGCTTGGCTTCGATGGCCTGGGTGGTGCGCTCGACACGTTCGGTACGCTCGCGCGGCTGGCGTGGCTGGCGCTCCTTGCGCTCGCCGCCGCGTTCCGCACGCTCGGGACGCTCGGCGCCCTCGGCGCGCACCGCGCCCTCGACCTGCTCGCGCGGTTCACGCGGCTCGCGTGGCTTGCGCTCGCGCGGCTGGCGCGGCTGGCGGCCTTCGCGGGCCTCTTCACCTGGTGCGCCCTTGGCGATTTCCTCGCCCGGCGCGCCCTTGGCGACCGTGGCCACCGCGTCGCGCTCTTCGCGCTCACGGCCCGGCTTGGCGCCGCGTTCGCCACGCTCACCATTGCGGCCACCGTTGCGGCCATTCTTGTTACGGTTGTTGCGCTCGCCACGCTCGGCCGGCGCAGGCGCGGCCGGCTTCTCGGCCACCACTGGCGCCGGGGCCGGTTCTTCCGGCTTGCCGAAGAAGAAGTCGCGCAGGCGGGCGAAGAAACCTTTCTCGGCCGGGGCCGGGGCAGGGGCAGGGGCCGGAGCGGCGGCGGCCTTCGCCGGCTTGGCCGCTTCGCTGCGGTCGACCACCGGGGCCGGCTGGGCCGGGGTGATGGTCTTGACGACGGCTTCCTGGCGCGGCTTCGCTTCTTCCTTCTGACGCTTGGCGTAAGCCATGTCGGTGTCGGCGGTCTCGGCCATCGCATAGCTGGCGTGCGCGTCTTCCAGGCGCGGATCGTCGTGCTTGATGCGCTCGAGCTTGTAGTGCGGGGTGTCCAGATGCTTGTTCGGGATCAGGATTACGGTGATGCGGTGGCGGTTCTCGATCTTGAGCACTTCGCCGCGCTTTTCGTTCAGCAGGAACGCGGCGACGTCGACCGGCACCTGCACGTGGATCGCGGCCGAATTCTCTTTCATGGCCTCTTCCTGGATGATACGCAGGACTTGCAGGGCCGACGATTCGGTATCACGGATGTGGCCGGTGCCCGAGCAGCGCGGGCAGGTCACGTGCGAGCCTTCCGACAGCGAAGGACGCAGGCGCTGGCGCGACAGCTCCATCAGGCCGAAGCGCGAGATCTTGCCCATCTGGACGCGGGCGCGGTCGTGATGCAGGGCGTCCTTGAGGCGCTGTTCGACTTCGCGCTGGTTCTTGGCCACTTCCATGTCGATGAAGTCGATCACGATCAGGCCGCCCAGGTCGCGCAGGCGCAGCTGGCGGGCGACTTCGTCGGCCGCTTCGCAGTTGGTGTTGAAGGCGGTGGTTTCGATGTCCGAGCCGCGGGTGGCCCGCGCCGAGTTGACGTCGATGGAAACCAGGGCTTCGGTGTGGTCGATCACGATCGCGCCGCCCGATGGCAGCGGCACGGTGCGCGCGTAGGCGGTCTCGATCTGGTGTTCGATCTGGAAACGCGAGAACAGCGGCACGTCGTCGCTGTAGCGCTTCACGCGGTGCGCCATGTCGGGCATCACGTGGCTCATGAACTGCTGGGCCTGTTCGTAGATCTCGTCGGTGTCGATCAGGACTTCGCCGATGTCGGGCTGGAAGTAATCGCGGATGGCGCGGATGACCAGCGACGACTCCTGATAGATCAGGAAGGCGCCCGGGGCCGACTTGCCGGCGCCTTCGATCGCGCGCCACAGCTGCATCAGGTAGTTCAAGTCCCACTGCAGCTCTTCGACGGTGCGGCCGATGCCGGCGGTGCGGGCGATCACCGACATGCCTTGCGGCAGGTCGAGCTTGTCCATGGTTTCGCGCAGTTCCTGGCGCTCTTCGCCTTCGACGCGGCGCGACACGCCGCCGCCGCGCGGGTTGTTCGGCATCAGGACCAGGTAGCGGCCGGCCAGCGAGATGAACGAGGTCAGGGCGGCGCCCTTGTTACCGCGTTCTTCCTTCTCGACCTGGACCATGATTTCCTGGCCTTCCTTCAGCGCTTCCTTGATGGTGCAGTTGCGCACGTCGACGCCCTCGCGGAAATACGAGCGGGCGACTTCTTTGAAGGGGAGGAATCCGTGGCGGTCTTCGCCGTAGGATACGAAGCAGGCTTCGAGGGAGGGTTCGATGCGGGTGATGACACCCTTGTAGATGTTGGACTTGCGTTGCTCGCGACCGGCGGTCTCGATATCGATGTCGATCAGTTTTTGACCGTCGACAATCGCTACGCGCAGCTCCTCTTGCTGCGTAGCGTTAAACAACATACGTTTCATTTTTATAAACTCCGCGACCCGGGGGCCGTGTGATGGCCGCCCTCGCGGGCGGCGCAGCTACAGGGATGTATGCGGGGATGGGAGTCCAGGAGGGGAAATGCCCGTGGCGTGCGATACAGCGGAAAACAGTGACCACCGCGAAAAACTGCGAGTGAACACCGCGTCGCTGCCGCAACAGGGCGCTGTGGGGCCGAACGTCATTGTCCACGCACGCCGCGACCTGCGCTGGCCGCCTGCCACCACGTTGGGGTGGCACAGCGGAGCGAGGGGGTGTGCTAAAACCAGCCCGGCTCGAAGCCGACGACCGTCCAGGACCTGGAGGCGAAAAGACAGCCTAACTCACAAGTCTCGAGGACGGCCTTGCATCGGGCCCGGCGAAAACGACAAGCGTTATCGACACCATCACCCGACAAGCAAGATTTGCTTGCCGGTACTTATCCTTAAGAATCCTGACAATCCAATCCTGCATCTTTGCGCGCAACCCGATTACAACTGCAGGTGCAACCCTGATCGGCGCAAGGATGTGCGTACACGTTACTTTCCATCGAATTTGCAATGAGCGGGGCCGATGGAGCGCGCCCCTGTGTAAAATATCGTTTTAATTCTTACACCAGCAGAGGTTTGACCGCCGCCTGTCGATTATATATTCAAAATGAAGGACTTAGAGAGAATTTCTGGGAAGACAGAGCGAATGGCGACCCAAAACGATGTTGTTCCCCCTTCATCACAACAGGCTCTGCAGGCGCAATTTGTCACGATCGGCGAAGAAGACGCCGGACAGCGTATCGATAACTACCTGTTGCGTGTCTGCAAAGGTGTACCGAAGAGTCATATCTACCGCATCCTCCGTTCGGGTGAAGTGCGTGTCAACAAGGGCAGGATCGACCAGTTGTACCGCCTGGTCGAGGGCGATATGGTGCGCATCCCGCCGATCCGCATCGCCGAAAAAGCCAGCAACGACACCGTGCCGGGGACCGAATTCCCGGTGGTGTTTGAAGACGCGCACTTGCTCGTCATTAACAAGCCTGCCGGCGTGGCCGTGCATGGCGGTTCCGGCGTGTCCTACGGCGTGATCGAGCAATTGCGCGCGGCGCGGCCACAAGCCAAGTTCCTGGAACTGGTGCACCGGCTCGACCGCGAAACCTCGGGCCTGCTCCTGATCGGCAAGAAGCGCAGCGCACTGACCCACCTGCACGACCAGATGCGCGACGGGACCACCGACAAGCGTTATTTTGCGGCGGTGAAGGGCAACTGGCAGAACAAGCGCCAGCACGTCAAATTGCCGCTGCATAAATACACGACGGCGGATGGCGAGAAGCGGGTCGTGGTCCAGGCCGGCGGCCAGGAAGCGCACACCATTTTCAATCTCTTGAAAAAATGGCATGATTTCGCCCTGCTCGAAGCCGAACTCAAGACGGGCCGCACGCACCAGATCCGGGTGCATCTCGCCTCGAGCGGGTTCCCGATCCTGGGTGACGAAAAGTATGGCGACTTCGCTTTCAACAAACAGTTGCACAAGGCGGGCGGGGGACGCGGGGCGCTCAAGCGCATGTTCCTGCACGCGCACCAGATCACGTTCACCCACCCGGACAGCGGCGAACGGATGACCTTGCGCGCGCCGATGCCCGAAGAATGCGAACGGTTCTTGGTAAGCTTGGGAGAGCCAAGTGCGTGATATGACACCTGCGCACGATCGAACAACTAAGGAGACAGGCGCCCTGGGCCGCCGCTAAATAATGGCAAGAAAACAATTTGACCTGATCGTGTTCGACTGGGACGGCACGCTGATGGACAGCACGGCGGCCATCGTCAAGTGCATCCAGGCGGCGGCGCGCGACCTCGGCCTGCCGGTCCCGAGCGACGCCTCGGCCGCCCACGTCATCGGTCTCGGCCTGGCCGAGGCGATGCAGGCGGTGATGCCCGACATCCAGCCGGCCATGTACCCGCGCATGGTCGAGCGCTACCGCTATCACTTCCTCACCAAGGACCATGAACTGGTGCTGTTCAAGGGCGTTCGGGAGATGTTGGCCGATCTTGATAACGAGGGCTACTTTTTGGCGGTGGCCACCGGCAAGAGCCGGGTAGGCCTCAACCGGGCCCTGAACGCCACCGGCCTGTTGTCGATCTTCGACGCGACCCGTTGTGCGGATGAGACATTCTCGAAGCCCCATCCCGCCATGCTGCAAGAACTGACCCGTGAACTGGGCCAGGACCTGCGCCGCACCGTGATGATCGGCGACACCACCCACGATCTCATGATGGCGAACAATGCCGGCGCGTCCGGCATCGCCGTCGAGTTCGGCGCACACCCGGTGGCCCAGCTGCAAGCCTGCCACCCGCTGTTCTCGGCGCGCTCGATTCCCGAGCTGCATGCCTGGCTGATCGAGCATGCCTGAATCCGCGAGCGCGCAGATGGTGGACGATGAGCGCCTGTTCGTGTGCGATGCCGAGGGTTTATTGGACGGCGGCCGCGGCGTCCGCTTCGCGCTGCTGGCCTGGGGACAGCCGGCCACCGGTTTCGTGATCCGCCACCGCGGCCAGGTGCATGGCTACCTGAACCGCTGCGCCCATGTGCCGATCGAGCTCGATTGGCGGGAAGGGGA
This sequence comes from Massilia sp. UYP32, assembly GCF_050434365.1. Lineage (NCBI taxonomy): Bacteria > Pseudomonadati > Pseudomonadota > Betaproteobacteria > Burkholderiales > Oxalobacteraceae > Massilia > Massilia sp. UYP32. The sequence goes on along the minus strand of NZ_JBNDIK010000003.1, from coordinate 175,255 downwards.
GTTCTTCGAGTCCGGCGGCCAGTACCTGATGTGCGCCACCCACGGCGCGGTCTACGAGCCCGACAGCGGCAAATGCGCCGGCGGTCCGTGCCGCGGCGGGCGCCTGCATCCGATCGCCGTACACGAAGGCGCGGGCAAGATATACTGGCTGCCCGACGAGCGGTTCCGCGCGCCTGCGCAGGGATAGCGCTCGCCTTCGACCCCATCCGACTTTATGAGTGACCAAACGAACCACCCCGGCGACAGCCGGCTCGCATCGAATCCGACGATCGGCAACTGGGAGCGCGAAACGCTCGAGAAACTGGTGTTCGCCACCGTCCAGGAGCGGCGCCGCGCCCGGCGCTGGAGCATTTTCTTCAAACTGAGCTTCCTCACTGTCGCCCTGCTGGCGCTGTGGGCATATTACGACTTCAATTTCGGCAGCGGCGACGTCGAAAACCTGGGCCGCCACACGGCCCTGATCGAAATCAACGGCGAGATCGAAGCCGAGGGCAGCGGCGCGGCCGATACCGTGATCCCCTCGCTGAACAAAGCGTTTTCCGACCCCGGCTCGGCGGCGGTGGTGCTGCGCATCGACAGCCCCGGCGGCAGCCCGGTCCAGGCCGGCATCATCGTGGACGAGATCCAGCGCCTCAAGCGCGGCTACCCCGACAAGCCCCTGTACGTGGTGGTGGACGAGATCTGCGCCTCGGGCGGCTACTACATTGCCTCGGCGGCCGACCGCATCTACGTCAACAAGGCCTCGATCGTCGGCTCGGTCGGCGTGCTGATGGACAGCTTCGGCTTCACCGGCACCATGGACAAGCTCGGCATCGAGCGGCGCCTGCTGACGGCCGGCGAAAACAAGGGTTTCCTCGATCCGTTCAGTCCGCAATCCGAAAAACACCGCGAACACGCCCAGGAGATGCTCAACGAGATCCACCAGCAATTCATCGCGGTGGTGCGGGCAGGCCGCGGCAAGCGCCTGAAGGAAACCCCGGAAACCTTCTCCGGTCTGTACTGGACCGGCGCCAGGGCGGTGGACATGGGCCTGGCCGACGCCTTCGGCACCGTCGACACGGTGGCGCGCGACATCGTCAAGGCCGAGGACATCGTCGACTACACGGCGCACGAAGGCTTGCCAGAACGGGTGCTCAAGAAATTTGGCGCCGCGGTCGGCGAAAGCGCGGTCAAGGCGGCCTACCACGGAGCCGTGCCGAAATTGCGCTGAACATTTTGTCCTTGAATACCGACGGCTAACGGCTATAGTGGAACGGTAGCGCGAGCAGCAAGGGTAGAGGGGCAAACGCTTCGACCGGCCCGGACGGCGACACGCTATCCACCGCACGCGATGCGGTTTTCGAGAGAATTCAATTCCTCACGGTAGTACGTCCCTGGGAGGCTTGCCGCATGGCGTGCCTGCCGCAGGAACGGAAACGACGGCCTTGGCCGTCGTTTCCATTTATACCTCATCGGTTTGTACCTCATCGGTACGGCTACTGCGCTCCTCCAGTTTTTCCGTCGCCCTGTTTTCCGGTCTCATCGAGGTGCCTCCGGCGTCCTGCCGGAAGGCATGCCGGTTCAGGTACAAGTGCCGCACTGACGGGCATCGCCATCGCGATCCGAACGGCAGGGGGGCTGCGAATTCTGCTGCGTAGGGTATTGGCTGTTTTGTCGGGAGACCTGCAATCCACCTTGTGACAAGCCGACCTGTGGTGGATGCCACATCGACGGCTTTCGGAAAGGTATCTGCTCTTCATGCTGGGCAAAGCCGCCACGGTCGAGCCAAGCCTGGTGGTCGCGCACGGTGCGGGCATACCAGGCGGCGCGCAGCGGTGGGTGGCCGCCGTGCAGGTGGGGAAGTCCGCCGCCGCGCCAGCGCGCCATGGCGAGTCGGGTCGGGAAAAGCGCCGCATGGTCCTTGGCGAGCCGTTGGCGCGCACAATGGGCCTCATGAGCGGAAAGCTTTCCATTTGCTGTGTCGAGATCGTCGTTCACGTTCATTCCTATCCTTTGGCTATGGCCGCCCCCTTTCAAGGACGTCGTAGGTGCCGTTAGGCGGATTCCTAACGTGTTGAAGTCTATCAATGCGAATTTCGAAAGGCTTGACGCTGCTCAAATGAACGGGTGCATGCAAAATGGGTCGGAGGTAACGGTAACAGATTGACCCGATAACGCTAACAGTCTTGCCTGGCAATGCTTTCCCAAGGGGCGTGCGCATCTGGTAAAGTCTCGGCCCATGAGTAAATTGTCCCTAGACCGTATTCTGCAATCGCAGGGATTCGGCACCCGCAAATATTGCCGCGCGCTGATCGAGGACGGCGACGTCGCCGTCAACGGCGAGACCGTCGACAGCTATAAAGCCACGTTCGACACCGATGGCCTGGTCCTGACCGTGTTCGACGAAGAATGGCCGTATCGCGAGCACGTCTATATCGCGCTGTACAAGCCGGCCAACTTCGAATGCTCGCGTAAACCAAGCCACCATCCGGGTGTGCTGACCCTGCTGCCGGAACAGTTTACCTGGCGCGAGGTGCAGCCGGTCGGCCGCCTCGACCACGACACCACGGGCATGCTCCTGATGTCGGACGACGGTCCGTTCATCCACGCCCAGTCCTCGCCCAAGCGCCACGTGCCCAAGGTTTACCAGGCCACGACCGCCGAGCCGGTCACCGCCGAACTGGTCGCCCACATGCTGGCCGGCGTGCAGCTGAACGACGAGCCGGCGCCCCTGAAGGCGGTGTCCTGTGTCCAGCGCGGCGAGCACACCCTCGAGATCGTCCTGGAGCAGGGCAAATACCACCAGGTCAAGCGGATGCTGGCCGCCGCCGGCAACCATTGCAGCGCGCTGCACCGCTCGCAGATCGGCGGCCTGACGCTGGAATCGCTCGGTCTCGAAGAGGGCGAATGGTGCTTCCTCGACCAGGCCCAGCTCGACTTGCTGGTGCCTGCCTGATCGATCCCGCAAACAGGCGGGCTTAACTGCATGCCTGGATGCAATACGTGCGACACCCAGAAGAAATATCCGCGACACTTACGCGCGATGGCAACTGAATACCAGTTGCTGCGCGAACGTTTTGATATAAAACAATAAATATGCACGCCTATCGCCCGAGAATTTCTCATACCATCGCCCTGGTTCCTCTCTTGCTGGCACTGCCGGCATTGGCCCAGACCGCACCGCACACCCTGGCCGAATGCGCCGCCATCGCCGACGGCAGCCAGCGCCTGGCCTGCTTCGACGGCGTTGCCGCCAGCCAGGCGGCCGCCGCTGCCGGCGCCGGTCCGGCCACCGCCGCCGTCGCCACGCCTGCCACCCCGGCCGCCGTGCCGCCGGTGCCGACCACGGCGCCAGTGGCCGAGGGCGCTTTCGATGCTCCGCGCACCAGCGCGGTGGACCGCACCGCCTCGGTCGATCCGGTAGTGCAGGCCGCGTCCCAGTACACCTTGAGCAGCCACTGGGAGCTCGACCCGCGCGACAAGCGTGGCGTGTTCAAGTTCCGTCCGCACCGCCCGAGCTACCTGATGGCGACCCGCACCCACCGCCCGAACGAAGAGCCGTACCGCGACTTCCTGGCCGCCGATCCGGATGCCGAGGGCCTGTCGAAGGCCGAGCTGGAGTTCCAGCTCAGCTTCAAGATGAAGATGGCCGAGACGCTGTTCGAACTGCCGGTCGACGTCTGGTTCGGCTATACCCAGAACAGCTTCTGGCAGGCGGCCAACCATGAGGCGTCCAGCCCGTTCCGCGAGACCAATTACCAGCCCGAGGTCATGTTCGTCACGCCGCTCGACTACGCGCTGGCGGGCGTCAACGTGCGCTTCCTGAACCTGGGCTTCGTGCACCAGTCGAATGGCCAGTCGTCGACGCTGTCGCGCAGCTGGAACCGGTTCTATGCCCAGGTCGGCCTGGAGCGCGGCCCGCTGACCATGACGGCCAAGGTCTGGAAGCGCGTCAACGAATCGTTCGACGACGACAACAATCCGGACATCATCGACTACATGGGCCGCTTCGAACTCGAAGGCAATTACCGCTTGAATGGTGGCCACGAGCTGTCGGCCATGGTGCGCCGTAACTTCAGCACCGACAAGGGTGCGGTCCAGGTCGGATGGGCCTTCCCGCTGGCGGGTCCGGTCAAGGGCTATGTCAATGCCTTCGCCGGTTATGGCCAGAGCATGATCGACTATAACTACTTCCAGCGTGCGCTCGGCGCCGGCATCATCGTCAAGTACTGAGCCCGAAGTACTGAGCCGTACCGTAGAATGGCGGCCTCGCACCAGGAGGCTTCCATGAAACTCGCCACGCTCGACGACGGCACCCGCGACGGCCAGCTGGCCGTGGTGTCGCGTGACCTGAAAACCGCCCACGTCGCCGACGGCGTCGCGCCCAGCCTGCGCGCCGCCCTCGACGACTGGGCCTTCATCGCACCCCAGCTCGACGTTCTTTATCGTCAACTGAACGAGGGCAAGGCGCGCCGTCCCTTCGACTTCGACCCCGCCCGCTGCATGGCCCCGCTGCCGCGCGCGAGCGGGCGCGTGTGCGGCGCCGCCTACCTGCATCACCACGAACTGGAACGCCGCGCCGCTGGCGCCGAATTGCCGGCGGCCTGGCGCGACGAGCCGCAACTGGCGCGGGCGGCCGGCGACGGCTTCCTCGGGCCGCGGCAAGACCTGGTGCTGGCGCGCGAGGAGTGGGGCATCGATTTCGGCGCCGAACTGGCGGTCGTGAGCGGCGACCTGGCGCAGGGCGCCACGCCGGACGCGGCGCATGGACAGATCCGCCTGCTGTTGCTGGCCAATGACGTCACCTTGCAGAACCTGGTGGCGGATGAGCGCGCCACTGGCCTGGGCCTGCTGCATGCCAAGCCGGCGACCGCTTTCGCGCCGGTGGCGGTGACGCCGGACGAGCTGGGCGAGGCCTGGCGCGGCGGCAAGGCCGCGCTGCCGTTGCGGGTGGTGTGGAACGGCAATCCGGTCGGGACCCTGGAGGCGGGGGAGGACATGGCCTTCAGCTTTCCGCAACTGCTGGCGGCGCTGGCCGCCGGCCGCAAGGTCACGGCGGGCACCATTCTCGGCGCGGGCGTGGTCGCGAACCGCGCGACGCGCCGCCACACGCCGGGTTACGCCAGCATCGCCACGCAGCGCTGGCAGGAAACGATCGATGGCGGCGAAGCCGTCACCCAGTACCTGCGGTTCGGCGACACGGTGCGCATCGAGATGCTCGATGAGAACGGCAAATCGCTGTTCGGGGCGATCGAGCAGACGGTACGGCCGGCGGTGTAGCCGGCTGCGGCCCCGGCCGACCCTACCGCCAAAATCCACTATCGTCGCGCTCGCCCCGCATGTCCACTTCGACCGGCCGGCTGACCCGGCGCAGCGCATCGGCGCGCAGCAGCCGGCCGTCCGGCTCGTGCAGCCGGTACCAAAGAAAGGCCACGCCGGACAGGGACAGGCGTTCGCCGCCGAACAGGTTGCCGCGCACCTGGGTCAGGCCTTCCAGCCGCAGGTCGACGTCCAGCACCAGGGCGCCGGCGCTGCGTTCGGCTTGGCCAAGGTAGCGCGCCGCGGTAAACAAGGGGCTTTTGTCACTGGCTTCGCCTGCCCGCAAGCCGTCGGTGAAGGCGTCGACCGCCTTCAGTTGCGCCCTGGCGGCGGCCTCGACGGCCTGCAGTTCTTTCTTGAGTTCGCCTTTGGCGGCGTCGGCCAGCACTTCCAGCCGCGCCGCGTGCTGGGCCAGCACCGACCGTTCCGCCCCCACCAGCCTGACCTGGTCGAGCAGGCGCGCATGCCGCGCAATGTCGAGTTCGCCCATATAGCCGCCGCTCAGTCCGGCCAGGCGCGCGGGGCAGGAACGCGCCAGCGCGCTGGCGAACAGGGCGCGCGCGCCGTCGCCATAGGCGCTGCCGGCCAGCGTCGCGTCGCTCTTGAACAGGCTGGCGAGGTCGGCCCCGGCGCGGAGTAATACCGTGGGCGCGGTGAGCCAGATCAACGGTATCGCCGTGCGGCGGTCAGCCGATTCCGGGGTGTGCGCGTTAATGTAGCGTTGCAGCTCGAGATTGCGCGCGGCCAATTCCTGCGCGGTGCGCGCGAGGGCGCCGTCGACGGTGCGCGCCGCCACCACGCCCTGGCTGACGATCGGGTCGTACAGGGTGACCTGGCGGTCCTGGGGCAGGCCGGCGCAGACTTCAATGGCGAGTTCCAGCGCCAGGTCGAAGGCACGCGCCAGCCCGGCGGCGCCGAGTTTGGCGGCGTCGACGTTGCCGCTCAATGCCTTGGCCTGGGCCGGCGGCAGGCGCGCCAGCAGTTCGGCGCGCTCGGCTTCGGCCAGCGCCTGCCGGGTTTCTGCTTCCAGCAGGCGGGCATGGGCGTCCAGCAATTCGGGGGAAGGGGCGGCCTGCGACCGGGCCAGACCCGGGTACAGCGCGCTCAGGCATAACACAATATAAAAAATGAAACTAAATGGCTTGCGATTATGTTTTGCCATGGTTCACCTTGTTTGTGATCGAGAAATAAATCTATCTAAATATCACTGAAGAAAAGTGTAACAATTTGTCGAGAAATATTAGGAGAAGTTTCAGGGCGATTGATTGGCAGATCGCAACGTCCCTAGAATCGTCGAATTGTTCTTGCACAATCAATAGCTTGCATGACGTAACAGTGCGTTTGTGACATTGGGATAGAATCCGTGGCCGAGCACGTTTGCCGGAAGATCAACAAGAAATGCGCTAGAATTGACGAGTTAACAAAGTGGTTCTATGAGTATTAATAACCTGCCCATGGCTGGCCTGGAAATCGGCTTTGCCACATCGCTGATCTGCTCCCTCCTGCTCGTGTTCACCACACGCTGGCACGGGCGCTATTCGCTCGACGCGACGCGCGGTGTACAGAAATTCCACATCACCCCGACCCCGCGCATCGGCGGCGCCGCCATCATGATCGGCCTGTGGATGGCGCTGGGCGTGCTGCCGCAGGCGCAGCAGGAACTGTTGCTGCCGGTGCTGATCGCCTCGCTGCCGGCCTTCGTGTTCGGCCTGGCCGAAGACCTGACCCGCACCGTGTCGGTGCGCGCGCGCCTGCTGGCGACCATGGCCAGCGGCGCGGTCTGCTGGTTCCTGACCGGCGTCACCCTCCAGTACACCGGCCTGGCGCCGCTCGACGGCTTGCTGGGCTGGCTGCCGTTCTCGGTGCTGTTCACCGCCTTCGCGGTGGGCGGCGTGGCCAATGCGGTCAACATCATCGACGGTTTCAACGGCCTGGCCAGCGGCACGGTCGTGATCGGCCTGGCCACCCTGGGCCTGATCGCCCTGGGCGCCGGCGACGTCCACCTGGCCCAGCTGTGCTTCGTGATCTGCGCCGTGACGGCCGGCTTCTTCGTCGTCAATTTCCCGTTTGGCAAATTGTTCCTCGGCGACGGCGGCGCCTACCTGCTGGGCTTCCTGCTGGCCTGGCTGTCGGTGATGCTGGTCTACCGCAATCCCTCGGTCTCGGCCTGGGCCCCGCTGCTGGCCTGCGCCTATCCGGTCTTCGAAACCCTGTTCACCATCTGCCGCCGCCTGTGGTGCCGCCGCCATCCGGGCCATCCGGACAGCTGGCACCTGCACAGCCTGGTCAAGACGGCGATCACCGCGCGCTACCTGCGCATGCTGCCGGCGCCGCTGCGCAATGCCTGCGTGTCGCCGGTGTCGTGGAGCATCGCCCTGGTGCCGGCCGCGCTGGCCGTCAACCATGCGAACACCCCCGCCGTGCTGATGCAGGGCGTGGTTGCCAGTTTCGCGCTGTACCTGGTCGTGTACGGCCTGGTGGTCGCCGCCTGGCGCGCCCGCCGCCGCCAGCCGGCGCACGTGGCCGCCGCCCCGCTGGCGCCGGCCACCACGTCCACCGTCAAGGTGGTCAAGCCCGTGGTCGCCCCGATCGCGCCGGTGATCGTGTCCGCCCGCATCGCCAAGCCGACCGCGGCCAACCAGCCGGCCCCGCTGTCCGACCTCGGCCGCGAGCAGCCGGCCCCGGCCTTCGTCCGCCGCCGCATGTAATGCCAGGCATCCGGCCGCGAACAGCGGCCGGTTTCCCATCCTGTTTTATATCTAGCCGCACGGCAATTCCGGCGATAATTTCATTTGCGCGGTACAAAGGCGCATGTGACATAGTTTGGCGGAGTAGGCATGTCGGAAGATAGCGACGCAGAAAAGACAGAAGACGCATCGCCCCGGAAGATCGAGAAGGCGCGCGAGGAAGGCGACGTTCCCAGATCGCGGGAGCTGGCCACCTTTACCGTCCTGATGACTGCCGGGGCTTGCCTGTGGGCCTTTGGCGGCATGCTCGTCGGCAAATTGAGCCTGGCGCTCAAGTCCGGCCTGTCGCTCGACCGCGAACAGGTCTTCAATCCCGCCATCCTGATCGAGCGCATCCTCAATGACCTGGTCGCCGTGCTGCTGGCGTGCCTGCCGATCGCCGGCGCCATCATGGCCATCGCCCTGGTCTCGCCGCTCCTGATCGGCGGCTGGCTGTTCTCGTCCAAGGCTTTCATGCCCAACTTCATGAAGCTGAACCCGATCAAGGGTATTGGCAATATGTTCTCGAAAAACGCCCTGGTCGAGCTGCTCAAGGCGGTCGCCAAGACCATCGTCGTGGGCGTGGTGGCGTATATCGTCGTCAGCGGCCAGAAGGAGGCGATGCTGGGCCTGGCGGTCGAGCCCCTCAATGAAAGCAGCGCCCACGTGGGCGCCATGATCGGCAAATCCTTCCTGTTCATCGTCGGCGCGCTGGGCTTCATCGCCCTGATCGACGGTCCTTACCAGTTATGGCACTGGAAAGACAAACTGAAAATGACGCGCCAGGAAATGATCCAGGAATCCAAGGAGTCGGACGGCAATCCTCAGATTAAGGGGAAGATTCGCCAGTTGCAGCGCGAAATGGCCCGGGGACGGATGATGCAAAATGTACCTACTGCAGATGTGATCGTCACTAACCCGACCCACTATGCGGTGGCGCTGAAGTATACGGACGGCAAGGGCGCGCCGCGGGTCGTGGCCAAGGGCATCGACGACGTGGCCGCCAAGATCCGCGAGCTGGGCCAGGAACACAAGGTCACGCTGATGGAAGCCCCGGCCCTGGCCCGCGCCCTGTACAAGCATACCGATATCGACGAAGAGATCCCGGAAAAGCTGTACTCGGCGGTGGCGGAAGTGCTGGCCTATGTCTACCAGCTGCGCGCCTACAAGAAGGGAGAAGGGGATTACCCGGATCGCCCGACGAAGTTGAAAGTGCCCGACGAGATGGACCCGCTGAACCCGGCGTCGCAACAGCCAGCGCCACCCAAGCCAGGGGGGCCGAATTGAACTGAACACGGAGTGAACTGAATGACCAACAGCATGAAACTGCCAGCCTGGATGAGCGGCCTCGGTGCACGAGGCGGCAAGGCGGCAGCCGCGCCGATCCTGATCATCATGCTGCTGGCAATGATGATCCTGCCGTTGCCGGCCTTCGTGCTCGACGTGTTCTTCAGCTTCAATATCGCGCTGTCGATCATCGTGCTGCTGACCGCACTGTATACGGTCAAGCCGCTTGACTTCCTGGCCTTCCCGGCCATCCTGCTGGTCTCGACCATGTTGCGCCTGGCGCTCAATGTGGCTTCTACTCGAATTGTCCTGACCGAAGGCCACACCGGCTCGGCGGCGGCCGGCAAGGTGGTCGAGGCCTTCGGCCATTTCCTGATTGGCGGTAACTACACCGTCGGTATCGTCGTCTTCATCATTCTGACCATCATCAACTTCTCGGTCGTGACCAAGGGCGCCGGCCGTATCGCCGAAGTCGGCGCACGCTTCGCCCTGGACGCGATGCCTGGCAAGCAGATGGCGATCGACGCCGACCTGAACGCCGGCCTGATCGGCGAAGCCGAAGCCCGCAAGCGCCGCCAGGAAGTCGCGCAGGAAGCCGAGTTCTACGGCGCCATGGACGGCGCCTCGAAATACGTGAAGGGTGACGCCGTCGCCGGCATCATGATCACCGTGATCAATGTGGTTGCCGGCCTGATCGTCGGCGTGGTGATGCACGACCTGGCGGTCGGTGAAGCGACCAAGATCTACACCCTGCTGGCTATCGGTGACGGCCTGGTGGCGCAGATTCCATCGCTGATCATCTCGATCGCGGCCGGTATGGTCGTGTCGCGCGTCGCCAACGACGAAGACGTGAGCTCGCAGCTGACCAACCAGCTGATGGCCAAGCCCGAGACGATGTACATCACCGCCGCCATCATCGGCGGCCTGGGGATGATCCCGGGCATGCCGAACCTGGTGTTCCTGCTGCTGGCGGGCTCGCTGGCCGGCGCCGGCTACCTGATCTCGAAGCGCCGCAAGGAAGCGCCGGCCAAGGAAGAAGCGGCCGCCGCGGCCGCCGCCGAGGCCACCGCCGCCAAGCAGGCCCCGGCCGAGAGCGAAGAAGCGACCTGGCAGGACGTCATGCCGGTCGACACCCTGGGCCTCGAAGTCGGCTATCGCCTGATCCCGCTGGTCGACAAGAACCAGGGCGGCGAGCTGCTCAAGCGTATCAAGGGCATCCGCAAGAAGTTCGCGCAAGAAGTGGGCTTCCTGGCGCCGCCGGTGCACATCCGCGACAACCTGGAACTCAAGCCATCGGCCTACCGCATCACCCTGAAGGGCGTGGAAGTGGGCAGCGGCGAAGCGCTGAACGGCCAGTTCCTGGCGATCAACCCGGGCATGGCCAGCGGCACCTTGCCTGGCCTGGTGACCACCGATCCGGCCTTCGGCCTGCCGGCCACCTGGATCGAAGCCGGCCTGCGCGACGAAGCGCAGAGCATGGGCTACACCGTGGTCGACGCCGGCACCGTGGTGGCGACCCACCTGAACCACCTGATCACGATGCACGCCTCGGAACTGCTGGGCCGTATGGAAGTGCAGGCGCTGCTGGACCACCTGGGCAAGGAAACGCCGAAGCTGGTCGAAGACCTGGTGCCGAAGGTCGTGTCGCTGTCGACCCTGCAGAAAGTGCTGCAGAACCTGCTGGTCGAAGGTGTGCACATCCGCGACATGCGCTCGATCATCGAGGCGCTGTCGGAGCACGCGAACATGACGCAGGACCCGTCGGAACTGACCGCCGTGGTGCGTGTGGCCCTGGGCCGCGCCATCGTCCAGCAGCTGTTCCCGGGCGAGAACGAGTTGTCGGTGATGACCCTGGACAACCGCCTCGAGCGTCTGCTGATGCAGGCGATGGGCGCCGGCGGCGACGGCACCGGCATCGAGCCGGGCCTGGCCGACACCATCGCCCAGCAGGCGGCCCATTCGGCCAACCAGCAGGAGCAGATGGGCCACACCCCGGTGCTGCTGGTGCCGGCCCCGCTGCGCGTGCTGCTGTCGCGCTTCCTGCGCCGCGCCGTGCCGCAGCTGAAGGTGCTGTCGCATGCAGAAGTGCCGGAGACCAAGACGATTCGGGTGACCAGCCTGGTGGGTGTGCCGATGTAATGGGGGAAGGGCGGTTCGTATGCCGCCCGGTCAGTCGGAGCGGAACTCTGGCTCCATCACCGGTGTCTGATGCTATGTATGCTGGTATGGAAGCACACCATCACATAACTCATCCTTGCCGCGAAAACCAAGCGACAGAGATCAAAGACGTTGGATGTGCATGGCATGCGGTGAATAACGACTTGGCATATGAAACACGGCCCGCCACCATCGCTCTTGTAGCGAGAACGGCGCTACCCGTGGCGAGTCTGGCGGTGACGTCAGACACTGCTGCCGAACTTTGTCGGCGGGAGGCGGGAAAGTCACGCCTGTCAGATACGAACACGGTCAACAGGACGGCTCGGGGCAGGAAGAGGACGTTGAGCACATTTGCTCACGTCTTTGATAGCAGTCGTGGGTATAGGTCACAGCACCTGTGCCGCACCCACCGCTCCACTCGACGGCGGTGACCATGACGGCGGAGCGCTCGCACATCTTTTGCCAGTCCCAGTTGTAATTGCATCGCACGCGGCCCTGGATGTTGCGATACAACAGTCGAATCGATTTGACCATGGTGTCCTCCCGGCGCCAGCGACAGGCGGCCTGTCTTGCATACTTGGACCTCTCTTCAGGGGCAAAGATCGCCCGGCCCCGGACGCCTGTTGACGACAACCCTCCGCTTGTCATCCGGTCAAAAGGTATCGCTTTTGCCGATTCCGATGAAATAGGCCCTTTTCCCCATCCTTTTCCCCTGATGGTTTCCTGAGGGCATCGTCAATAATGCTTCCTATCGATGGGCATCGTGCCCGTCATGCAGAACCAGATTGAAGCGCGGAGAACCAGATGAAGGTTAAGAAATTTACGGCAGCAACGTCCCGAGATGCATTGCGCAAGGTGCGCGAAGCCCTTGGTCCGGATGCCGTCATCCTCTCCAACCGTCCAGTCGACGGCCAGGTCGAGATCCTGGCGCTGGACAACGATGACGTGGCCTCGCTGGCCGCGCCGGCCGCCGATTCGGAAATGGCCCAGCCGGCGCCGCAACTGCAGCACTTCGACGACCTGGCCCCAGTGCCGGCAGCGGCCCCCGCCGCCGCCCCGGCCTTCCTGTCGCGCCGCCTGCAGGACGCCGCCCCGGCCGCGCCGATCGCGCCAGCCTACGCCGAACCTGCCCCGACCTACGCCGAGCGCCGCGCCCCGGCCCCGGAGCCGACCATCGACATGAGCGCCATGACCTCGATGATGAGCGCCGCCATCGCCCAGGCCAAGGAATCGGCCGCCGCCGAGATGAACGGCATGATGAGCGAGATCCGCGCCATGCGCGGCCTGATGGAAACCCAGCTGGCCGAGCTGTCGTGGAACGCCACCGCCCAGCGCGAGCCGCACAAGGCGACCGTGCTGCGCGAGATGCTGGCCGCCGGTTTCTCGGCCACCCTGGCGCGCTTCCTGATCGAAAAAATGCCGGCGACCAAGGATGCCGCGGAAGCCATGCGCTGGGTGAAGACGGTGCTGGCGCGTAACCTGACCACCATCGGCAACGAAGACGCGTTGCTGGAGCAGGGCGGCGTGTACGCCCTGGTCGGCCCGACCGGCGTCGGCAAGACCACCACCACCGCCAAGCTGGCCGCGCGCTGCGTGATGCGCCACGGCCCGGACAAGCTGGCCCTGATCACCACCGACGCCTACCGTATCGGCGGCCACGAGCAGCTGCGCATCTACGGCAAGATCCTGGGCGTGATGGTGCACTCGGTGAAGGATGAGGCCGACCTGCGCATCGCCCTGAAGGAATTGCGCAACAAGCACACCGTGCTGATCGACACCATCGGCATGTCGCAGCGCGACCACATGGTGGCCGAGCAGGTCGCCATGCTGTCCGGCTCGGGCGCCGACGTGAAGCGCCTGCTGTGCCTGAACTCGACCTCGACCAACGAAACGCTGAACGAAGTGGTGCGCGCCTACCAGGGCAGCGGCCTGCACGGCGCCATCATGACCAAGATGGACGAAGCCGCATCGATCGGCGGCGTGCTCGACGTCGTGATCCGCCAGAAGCTGAACCTGCACTACATCTCGAACGGCCAGCGCGTGCCGGAAGACCTGCACGTGGCCGACCGCAACCTGCTGGTCGACCGCGCTTTCCGCAACCGCGGCAACGGCGCAAACGAAGCCGACATGCCGCTGATGATGGCTGCGGCACAAGCCGCGCGCGAGGTGAACCGTGGCTAGTTTCGATTTCGACCAGGCCGAAGGCCTGCGCCGCATGCTGCAGGGCCCGCGTCCGCGCGTGGTCACCTTCCTGTCGGCCACGCCTGAAGACGACAAGGGCGCCATGCTGGTCAACCTGGGCGCCTCGCTGGCCCAGGCCGGCAACGACGTGCTGATCGTCGATGCCTGCGAAGTGGAATACGGCGTCGCGCGCCGGCTCGGCATGAACCGGCGCGCTTCGCTGCTGCAGGTGGCGCGCCAGGAAAGCGCATTGAACCAGGTGATCCGCCCGGCGCCGCAAGGTTTTTCGGTGGTGCCGATGGGCGCGCCCGAAACCGCAGCCGAGGCACGCCGCCTGGGCAATACCTTCGACGTGCTGGCGCTGCAAACCGGCATCGTCATCGTCGACGCCGAGCTCGGCCCGGACGGCGATTTCCCGGTGGCCTCGATGCTCGATTCCGAGATCGTGGTGCAGGTGTCCACCAGCGCGGCGTCGATCACGAACGCCTATGCGCTGATCAAGCGGCTGTCGCAGCAACTGGGCCGGCGCCCATTCGGTATCCTTGTTACCGGTGCGACAGAGGCAGAGGCCAAGGTGGTATACGATAATATGTCAGCAGCAGCAACACGTTACCTTGCCGTCAAGCTCAGTTTCATGGGCTCGGTGCCAGCCGACGAGTACCTGCACCGGGCCGCACGCCTGGGCCGGGCCGTGGTCGACGCCTTCCCGCTGGCCGGCGCGTCGGTGGCGTTTCGCCAGCTGGCAGGCAAGTTCGCGCTGCACGCCATGCCGCAGTTCGGCAAGCAGGGGAGCGCGGCCCACTTTGGCTCGTAATCGACATCGGCAATAGAACACAAGCAGAGAGAAGACTGACACCAGCATGTACACGGTCAAAGGGAAAGCGGACAAGAATTCTTTGCTGACGGAGCATATGCCGTTGGTAAAGCGTCTTGCCCACCACATGAAGGCCAAGCTGCCGCCTTCGGTGGAGGTGGATGACCTGGTGCAAGCTGGCATGATCGGCCTGCTGGACGCCATCAACCGCTACGAAGACAACCATGGCGCGCAGTTCGAGACCTATGCGGTGCTGCGCATCCGCGGCGCCATGCTCGACGAATTGCGCAGCAGCGACTGGATGCCGCGCAGCACGCGCCAGAACATGCGCAAGGTCGAGACCGCGATGCACGAGCTGCAGCAGCGCCTGGGCCGGCCGCCGAGCGAATCTGAAGTGGCCAAGTCGCTCAAGCTCTCGCTCGAGGATTACCAGGAGATGCTGGCCGACTCGGGCGGCCACCAGCTGGTCTATTACGAAGACTTCCATGACGACGACGGCGACGGCAACTTCCTCGACCGCTACGCGGTGGACGACAGCGACCCCTTGCGCGGCCTGATGGAGACCGACTTCCGCCACGCGGTGATCGAGGCCATCGACAACCTGCCGCCGCGCGAGAAACTGTTGATGGGCTTGTACTACGAAGAGGAATTGAATCTGAAGGAAATCGGCGCCGTCATGGGTGTGAGTGAATCGCGGGTGTCGCAGCTGCACACCCAGGCCGTCGCGCGCCTGCGCACCACCTTGCGAGAGCATATATGGACTGGGCCAGCGTAGGCGGCCTGGTGCTGGCGATAGCCGGCATTTTCCTCGGCTACACGCTCGACGGCGGCAAGTTTGCATCGCTGATGCAGCCGGCCGCCTTCGCCATTGTCGTGGTCGGCACCTTCGGCGCCGTGCTGCTGCAGAGCGAAACCCGCACCTTCCTGCGCGGCCTCGGCATGCTGCGCTGGGTGTTCGTGCCGCCGAAGAACGGCCGCCAGAAACTGTCGCGCGACATCACGCTGTGGAGCCAGTCGGCGCGCCGCGACGGCCTGCTGTCGCTGGAGCAGTACATGAACAAGGCCGACCCGTTCGTGGCCAAGGGCCTGCGCCTGGTGGTCGACGGCATCGCGCCGGACAAGCTGCGCAGTTTGCTGGAACACGAGATCAACGGCTATGAATTCGCCCAGCGCCAGGCGGCGCGCATCTGGGAATCGGCGGCTGGCTATGCGCCGACGATCGGCATCCTGGGCGCCGTGCTGGGCCTGATCCACGTGATGGAAAACCTGTCCGACCCGGCGCGCCTGGGTTCGGGCATCGCGGTCGCTTTCGTGTCGACCGTGTACGGCGTGGGCCTGGCCAACCTGTTCTTCTACCCGGTCGGCAACAAGCTCAAGGCGATCGTCAATGACCGGGTCTCGCAGTACGAGATCCTGGCCGAAGTGTTCGCCGATCTCGCCAGCGGCGACCACGGCCGCGTGGTCGACGAGCGCGTCGCCAGCCTGCTGGCGCGCCACTGACGGCAGGCGACATCATGGCCCGCAAGCGCTACGACGACGACGTCCCGCAAGAGCACCACGAGCGCTGGCTGATCTCCTACGCCGACCTGATCACCTTGCTGTTCGCCTTCTTCGTGGTGATGTACGCGATCTCCATCGTCAACGAGGGCAAGTACCAGGTGCTGTCCGACGCCCTGGGCGACGCCTTCGGCGGACGCGGCGCGGCCACACAGGTCAATACCAACGTCGAGCCGGTGCTGCCGCTGTCGCACATCATCAACCGCAAGCGCAACGAGGCCGCGCGCCGCGAGCAGGAGCGCATGGGCGTGATGGCGCGCGAGCTGTCGGCGACCCTGCTGCCGCTGGTGAAGTCGGGCCAGGTGCGGGTGACCCAGAACGCGCGCGGCGTCAGCGTCGAGATCAATGCCAGCGTGCTGTTCGAGCAGGGCGAAGCGGCGCTCGACCCGGAGGCGCGCGAAGTGCTGGGCGCGGTGGCCGGCCTGCTCAGGGACGATACCCACCGCATCGAGGTCGAGGGCCATACCGACGACGTGCCGATCGCCAGCCCGGTGTATCCGTCGAACTGGGAACTGTCGACCGCGCGCGCATCGAGCGTGGTGCGCCTGTTCATCGACAACGGCCTGCCGCCGGCGCGCCTGTCGGCGATCGGCTTTGCCGACACGCGGCCGGTGGCGCCGAACACGGACGTGGCCGGACAGACCCGCAACCGGCGAGTGGCGGTGACCATCCTGGCGGCCTTGCCTGAAACAGGCGGTAACATTCTTCCCTGAACTGCAGCGATAACTCATGTCATAATCGAAAGGCGGTTGCCGCGCTCGCGGCAGCCTTTCTTGAAAACCATGGTGGCCCCGTGTCGTAAGGAGACGAGATGCATGTCAAACGAAGCATGCCGGCAGCTGTGCTGGCGACGTTGCTGGCGCTGGGCGGCCTGGTCGGCGCGGTCAAGGCCGTGGAGGCCAAGGTGAACGTGCATCACCGGCTCGAGGTCGAGACCGGCGCCAAGTCGGTCAAGGTGCGGGTGCTGATCGAGAACCGCGGCGACCAGTCGGTGTGGATCCCGCGCGAGATCGCGCTGGGCGACGACCTGACCGCCCCGCGCTTCAACCTGCGCACACCCGGGGAAGAAGTGGCCTACACCGGCCGCATGGTCAAGCGCGCCGCGCCGGGCCCGGCCGACTACCTCGAGGTCAAGCCGCAGACCACCCACCTGAACACGATCGACATCACCCAGGCCTATGCCTTCAAGCCGGGGCAGCACAGTTACGAGATCCGCTATGCCGGGCCGTGGCTGAGTAGCCTGGGCAAGCTCGATGCGGCCAGCATCAAGAGCAGTCCGGCGATTCCGGTGAAGTTTTCGTTTACGCAGCGGTAGAGCCCACTGGCTGAACGGTGGGGTGGACGGCTCCGCCGTCCACGCGTCCAACCGCCGTATGAGTCACCGCGCATCCGTGATTTGAACGCGTGGACGGCATAGCCGTCCACCCCACCGGTACGAATGAACATTCAAAGCCCGGCCATCATTGCTGCGCAGGCGTATTCTCCCCAAAATACTCATGTGAGTCGGCGTTGTTGATCGCCCGCTCCGGCGCCGTGCGCGCCAGTTCGGAGGCGCCGGCCTGGCCGTACACGTGGTCGTCGGTCGCCGCCACCACGTCGAAATGGCTGAGCTCGTGCAACAGGGTGCCGCCGCGCGAATCGGTGCCGGTCACGGCCGCGGCCCAGAACGCCCTGCACACCCACACGGTGTAGGGCCGCGCCGGGTACACATAGGCGAAATACGGCTCGTCGCAATCGCAGTCGATCTTGACCGGCTTGTTCTCGAACGCGTCCTTGATGGCCGTGAAATTGCTGGTGACCTTGGCGCCGCGCGCGGCGTCGAGGGCGCCGAACCAGGTCGTGTAGCGCTCGCCATATTGCTTGCCGGACGTCAGATAAGCGTGGCTGTCGGCCGTCATCGCGCGGCCCGCGTCCATCGCCGTCACCAATTGCTCCTGCTGGGCGTTCGAGCAGTTGGCGTAGCTCAGGCCGGCCCCGCCCGGCTCCGGCGCCATGGCGGCCGGCTTGGCGCCGCGCGGCAGGCGGCCGTCGACCCAGATGCTGACCGGCTTCGAGACCAGCTCACCGACCACCGCCTGGACGCCGGCGCCCGGCGCCGGCATGGCCGCGCTGTGGTAGCGGATCGTGTAGCTGCCGGTCACGCTCATCTCGTACAGCCGCGACAGCTCGACCGTCTTGCTGAGCGAAGCGCCGGGATCCAGGCGCACGTAGTCCGCCGGACCGGGCGCCGCGCGCTTGATGCGCCGGCCGAGATAGCGCACCGGCTGGCCGTCGCGCCGCACCTCGAACAAGGGCGCTTCCACCCCATCCAGCGGCGTGCGCCAGCGCAGCAGGTGCTGGGCGGCGCCCGACGAATTGGTGAGCGTGACGCGCACCATCACGTCGTCGCCGCGCTCGACGGTGGGCTTTACGGGTGTGACGATGACGTCGACGGCGGCCGCGGGGCTGCTGGACAACGCCAGCACCAGGGCCGCGGCGGCGGCCGAAGGCAAGAGAGGGTAGGGGGACATGGCGGGCTCCTGAAATGATGACGATTCCCCACTGTCACCCCATCCCTGCGCTGCATCTTGTGCTGATGCAACGTCCATCGCTTCTCGACTTAAACCAAGTTAATAGGCCGGCAAACACTAAGACAAATAAACAACAGATCGCCAGTAAGTGACAGACCGCCATGAAGCTATTTGCTATCATGCAACTAAGATATCCAGCAGGTTATTAATTCTTGGTCAAGACGATTGACCAGAGGCGTTTCCCATGATTACCCAGATGAGAAGTGGTACGGCCAGGTCGGTGCGGTTCTTGCAGGCGCGGAGGATTGCATGAGGGAAACCCGGGAAATGATCGACGCCCTCGCACGAGAGATCGGCCTGGACGACGAAGAAATCGCGGCGCGCCGCAGTTTTCTGCAATTCGACGAGCGCGACGCCGCCGTCCTGCGCGAGGTGCACGCCTTGCTGGACCAGGAGCGCGACACCTTCTCGGACAGTTTTTATGCGCACCTGCTGGCCTTCCCGCGCCTGCGCGAGCTGCTGGCCGACAGCGAAACCACCTCGCGCCTGCGGCGCGCACAGGCCGGCTACTTCAGCAGCCTGACGGCCGGCGACTACGGCCCGGCCTACATCCACGAGCGCCTGCGCGTGGGCGCCACCCACCAGCGCATCGGGCTCGACCCGAAATGGTATATCGGCGCCTACCGCAAATACCTCTCTGAACTGTCCAGCCTGCTGTGGCAAAAGCTGGACCACGATCCGGCGCGCTTCATCGAGGCCTGGGATGCGGTGCTGAAGGTGGTCTGCTTCGACATGGGGCTGGCGCTGGACACCTACGCCCACGCCGACCAGCGCAATGTGCGCCAGAACCGCGACTACCTGGAACAGGTGATCGACGGCATGCCGGCCGGCCTGGTGGTGGTGGATGCCGACCGCAAGGTGCGCTCGATGAACCGCACGATGGCCGACCTGGTCGGCGCGCCGGAAGAAGCCGCCGCGGCCGGGCACCCGCTCGAGCAATGGCTGCCCGCCCCCGAGCTGGCGGCGCGCGTCGACGAGGCGCTGCGCACCGGCGCGCCGCAAGACAACGTGCTGGTGACGCTGGACGGCCGCGCCGACGGCGTGCGCTACGTCGAGTTCAACATCCGCCGCACCCGGCAGGCGGGCGGCCACATGCTGCTCCTGATCGGCCAGGACATCACGTTCCGCCGCAAGGCCCGCCTGCGCCTGCAGGAGAGCGAGGAGTTCTTCCGGCTCACCTTCAGCCAGGCCGCGGTGGGCATCGTACTGCTGGGCCCGGACGGGCGCCTGCTGCGCGTGAACCGCAAGATGGCGCAGATCCTGGGCTACAGCGAAGTGGAGCTGCTGCAGCGCTTCTTCCAGCAACTGACCCATGAAGCCGACCTGCCCGACGAGCTGGCGCTGGTAAAACGCCTGCGCGCCGGAGAAATCGGCGACTACCAGCGCGAGCGGCGCCTGCTGCGGCGCGACGGCACGCCGATCTGGGTGAACATCAGCGTCTCGATGATGCGCGACGCCAACGGCAACCAGCGCTTCATCTCGGTGGTCGAGGACATCTCGCGCCGCAAGAGCGCCGAAGAAGCGCTGCTGCGCATGGCCAACCACGACGCCCTGACCGGCCTGCCGAACCGGGTGCTGCTGCAGGATCGCCTGGCGCAAGCCATCGTGCACGCGCACCGCGCCGGCACGCAGGTGGCGGTGATGTTCATCGACCTGGACCGCTTCAAGCACGTCAACGACAGCCTGGGCCACGATGCCGGCGACCAGATGATCGTCGAGATCGCGCGCCGCCTGGCGAGCAGCCTGCGCGAGAGCGATACGGTGGCGCGCCAGGGCGGCGACGAATTCGTGGTGGTGCTGCCCGAGCTGGGCGGCGAAAACGATGCGGCCAAGGTGGCGCAGAAGCTGCTGGATAACCTGTTCCAGCCGCTGATGCTGTGCGGGCAGGAGGTCTTCCCGACCGGTTCGATCGGCATCGCGATGTATCCGCGCGACGGCCTGGACGCCGCAACCCTGCTCAAGTGCGCCGACAGCGCCATGTACCAGTCAAAAGGCACGGGCGGCAACCACTACAGTTTCTACGTCGCCGACATGGGCGCCCAGTCGGTGGAACACCTGCGCATGGAAGGCGCGCTGCAACGCGCGCTGCAGCGCCAGGAATTCCTGCTGCACTACCAGCCGGTGGTGGACATCGCGAGCGGCGCCGTGAGCGGCGTGGAAGCGCTGCTGCGCTGGAAGCCGCACGGCCGGCCGATGGTGGCGCCATCGGACTTCATCCCGCTGGCCGAGGAAACCGGCCTGATCGTGCCGATCGGCGAATGGGTGCTGGAAACCGCGATGGCGCAGCAGGTGGCCTGGCTGCGCCGCGGCCTGCCGCCGGTGCGCGTGAGCGTGAACCTGTCGGCGCGCCAGTTCCTGGGCCAGGACGTGGCCCAGCGCGTGGCCGAGTTGCTGAACAAGACCGGCTGCGATCCGCGCTGGCTGACGCTGGAGATCACCGAGAGCGTGCTGATGCAGAACCCGGCCGCCGCCGCCGAGACCATGGCCAGGCTGGCGAACATGGGCGTGCAGCTGGCGATCGACGATTTCGGGACCGGGTATTCGAGCCTGGCGAGCCTGAAGCGCTTTCCGATCCACAGCCTGAAGATCGACCGCAGTTTTGTGAGCGACCTGACCCAGGATGCGGACGACGCCGCGATCGTCAACGCGGTGATCGCGCTGGCGCATTCGATGAAGCTGAACGTGATCGCGGAAGGGGTGGAGACGTCGGAGCAACTGGCCTTTTTGCACGAGCATGGGTGCGACCAGATGCAGGGCTATTGTTTCAGCAGGCCGGTGGAGTCGCAGGGGATCGAGGTGTTGTTGAAGGCGGCGGAGGCGGCGTGAAAGCGGGCGGCTTGCCGCGGGCATTATGCCCAGTGCGTGAGAAAGCACGCATTTTTCATCGAACTATTTTGGTATCCTGTCACGTTGTTTGAACCCGCCAGCCTTCCATGCCATTCCGGATCCTGATCCCCGTTCTCGCGATTGCACTGCTACCAGCGTACAGCGCGGCCCAGCCACAGCCTATGGAAGCGGCCAGCGCCGCATGCTTTCACGACCGCGCGCGCCTGCTGGCCCTGGACGAGGACAGCTTCGACCAGGATTTGAGCGGCGGCTGGCGCGCGATCGCCGACAAGGGCGGCGAATGCGAACTGGTGGCGGCCGATCTGCTGCGCGACTACCGCCAGCTGCACAAGAACGATTCCACCATGCTGCTTTGGCACGAAGGGCAGATGCGCGCCTTTGCCGGCCAGTATGCGCAGGCGATCGACCTGATGCGGCGTTCGCGCGGACCGGGAGAAGAGGACAAGGGCGGCTGGAAGGCGTACGTCGATGCCACGGTCGCTTTCCTGGGCCGGGAAGAGGCCGCTCTCGAAAAGGCGCGCCAGCGGCTTGCCGCACTCGCGCCGCCACCCGGGGAGAAGCTGGTCATCAAGGATGGCTACTTCGAGGTGAAAACGGCGGACGGCCAGACCCTGAACATGCGCTGGCCGCCGAATATCGACGTGGTCGAAGGTTTGCAGAACTGCTTCGACCAGCCTTACAAGACTGCTTATGCGATGGAGTGCCGCACCAGAAAGACTCGGCCGGCGAACGGAATCTAGCCCGGCCGCAGGGCATGGCAGGGTGGGATGCGCAGTGCTTCCGCATTGACAAAATCTCTCGATCGCTCGGACAATGGTGCTGGATACTATGTTTGCAATCTCCAGCACGACCAAACGGATGCATGTACGCACGTGAAGCATGATCGCAGCAGGCTCCCTGTTGCGCCACCGGTCTCGAGACCGAATGGTTCTCGTCAATGACAATTTTCAGACGCGAGCCGACGCCCCGGCCCGGCTCGATGTCCAACCAACTACCCAGGAATCGCAGGAATGACCATCCTCGTGACGGGCGGAGCGGGCTTTATCGGCTCGAACTTCGTCATCGACTGGCTGGCGCAGCATGACGAGTCAGTCATCAATCTCGATAAGCTGACCTATGCCGGCAATCTGCAGAATCTTGCCAGCCTCGAAGGCAATCCACGCCACCACTTCGTGCGCGGCGACATCGGCGATGGCGCCCTGGTGGCGCGCCTGCTGGCAGAACATCAGGTTCGCGCAGTATTGAACTTCGCGGCCGAAAGCCACGTCGACCGCTCGATCGAAGGGCCGGGCGCTTTCATCCAGACCAATATCGTCGGCACCTTCAATCTGCTGGAAGCGGTGAGGGCGTACTGGAGCGGGCTGGAGGCAGATGCGCGTTCGGCATTCCGTTTCCTGCACGTGTCCACCGACGAAGTCTATGGCTCGCTGTCGAGCGAAGCGCCAGCCTTCAACGAGCAGAACCGCTACGAGCCAAACAGCCCGTACTCGGCCAGCAAGGCGGCGTCGGACCACCTGGTGCGCGCCTATCATCACACCTACGGCTTGCCGGTACTGACGACCAACTGCTCGAACAACTACGGTCCCTACCACTTCCCGGAGAAGCTGATCCCGCTGGTGATCCATAACGCCCTGGCTGGCAAGCCGCTGCCGATCTACGGTGACGGCCAACAGATCCGCGACTGGCTGTATGTGACCGACCATTGCAGCGCCATTCGCCGCGTGCTGGCCGATGGTCAGCTGGGCGAGACCTATAACGTGGGCGGCTGCAACGAGAAAGCCAATATCGACGTGGTGCGCACGCTGTGCGCCATACTCGACGAGTTGCGCCCGCGCGCCGATGGCGCTTCCTACGCGACCCAGATGACCTTCGTGAAGGACCGCCCGGGACATGATCGCCGCTATGCGATCGACGCCGGGAAGCTCGAACGCGAGCTGGGTTGGCGTCCGGCCGAGACGTTCGAAACCGGCATCCGCAAGACCGTCGAGTGGTATCTGGCGAACGGGGAATGGGTGCACAACGTCACCAACGGCGGCTATCGTGAGTGGATCGATCGCCAATATGCGGAAGGGCGCACCGGCACATGAAGATCCTTTTGCTCGGCAAGGACGGCCAGGTTGGCTGGGAACTGCAGCGCGCGCTGGCGCCGCTGGGCGAGCTGCGCGCCTGCGGCCGCGCCGAGGCCGATTTCAGCGATCCCGAATCGCTGCGCGGCCTGGTTCGCGGCTTCGCGCCCGATATCATCGTCAACGCCGCTGCGTACACGGCGGTCGACAAGGCGGAAAGCGACGAGGTGGCCGCGCGGACCTGCAACGCCGTGGCGCCTGGCGTGCTGGCAGAGGAAGCCGCTGCCTGCGGCGCCTGGCTGGTGCACTATTCGACCGACTATGTGTTCGACGGATCGAAAGAGGGCGCGTGGGCCGAGACCGACGCCGTCCATCCGCTGTCGGTGTATGGCCAGACCAAGGTCGACGGCGAGGAACGGATCCGCGCGAGCGGCGCCATGCACCTGATCTTGCGCACCAGCTGGGTATTCGCTCCGCGCGGCGGCAATTTTGCCAAGACCATGCTGCGCCTGGCAAAGGAGCGCGACGCCCTGAGCGTGGTCGCCGACCAGCATGGCGCGCCGACCGGCGCCGAACTGCTGGCCGATGCCACGGCGCTGGCGCTGCATCGCATCGCGGCGCTGGGGGCCGACGCGCGCCGCCTGTCCGGCACCTATCACGTCGCCGCAAGCGGCAGCACCACCTGGCATGCGTATGCCAGACATGTGCTGGCGCAGGCGCAGGCGCATGGCGCGGTGTTGAAAGTGGCGCCGGATGCCGTGCAGCCGATCGCTACCAGCGCATTTCCGACGCCGGCCATGCGACCGGCGAACTCGCGCCTGGATTGCAGCAAGTTTTGCGCGAGTTTCGGATTGGTGCTGCCCGACTGGCGCCACCACGTGAACCGCATGATCGCCGAGTTGTCGGCGCAAGGAAACCTATGAGCGAACCCGTGAAACGCAAGGGCATCATCCTGGCCGGCGGCAGCGGCACCCGGCTGCATCCGGCGACGCTGGCGATCTCGAAGCAGCTCCTACCGGTATTCGACAAGCCGATGATCTACTATCCGCTGAGCACGCTGATGCTGGGCGGGATCCGCGACATCCTGATCATCTCGACGCCGCAGGACACGCCGCGCTTCCAGCAACTGCTGGGCGACGGTGCGCGCTGGGGCCTGAACCTGTCGTACGCCGAGCAGGCGTCGCCGGACGGCCTGGCGCAGGCTTTCCTGATCGGCGAACGCTTTATCGGCGATATGCCGTCGGCACTGGTCCTGGGCGATAACCTGTTTTATGGGCATAACCTCCATACCTTGCTCGACCGCGCGAACGCCCGTACCGATTGCGCCAGCGTCTTCGCCTATCATGTCCAGGATCCCGAACGGTATGGCGTGATCGAATTCGATCGCGAAGGAAAGGCCGTGAGCCTGGAAGAGAAGCCAGCCGTGCCGCGCTCGAACTACGCGGTCACGGGGCTGTACTTCTACGACGAGAACGTGGCGCGGCTGGCGCGCACGCTCAAGCCGTCCGCGCGCGGCGAGCTCGAGATTACGGACCTGAACCGCCTTTACATGGAAATGGGCAAGCTGCACGTCGAGATCATGGGCCGCGGCTATGCCTGGCTCGATACCGGCACCCACGAGTCGCTGCTCGATGCGAGCCAGTTCATCGCGACGATCGAGCACCGGCAAGGCCTGAAAGTGGCATGTCCGGAAGAGATCGCCTACCGCAAGGGCTGGATCGACGCCGCCCAGCTCGAGATGCTGGCGGACCCCATGAAAAAGAACGGCTACGGCCAATACCTGTTGCGTGTTTTGAAAGAAACGGTGTTTTGATGCAGATTACCCGCTTGGCCATTCCCGACGTCCTGCGTATCGAACCTCGCGTGTTCGGTGACGAACGCGGATTCTTTTACGAGAGCTTTCACCAGGGCCGGTTCGAGGAAGCGATCGGCCGGCAAGTCACCTTCGTGCAGGACAACCATTCGAAATCGGCGCACAACGTGCTGCGCGGCCTGCATTACCAGATCCGGCAGCCGCAGGGCAAGCTGGTGCGCGTCGTCGCTGGCAGCGTGTTCGACGTGGCGGTGGACTTGCGCCGCTCGTCGCCGACGTTCGGGCAGTGGGTGGGTGAGGTCCTGAGCGCGGAGAACAAGGCGCAGATGTGGGTGCCGGAAGGGTTTGCGCACGGCTTCCTTGTGCTATCGGCGTCAGCTGAGTTTGTCTATAAAACGACTGACTACTACGCGCCAGAGCACGAACGCTGCATTGCATGGGATGATCCTACCCTTGGCATCGTATGGCCGAGGCAACAGCCGATTCTCTCTGCTAAGGATAGGAATGGTCAGGCATTCGTAACGGCACAAGTTTTTGAATAATAGGCGGGTGCCAATTCTATCATGTTAATCTTAAGTTCTTGTGCAAGCGGTTCCTTTATTAATAGTGTTGTGAAAACAATGAGAATTCCGAATTATTTTTGAGGCGTCCTCGTCACTTAATATCGGAATACTCGCTTTCATCCCATCTGTGGCCAAATGAGCTATTAGGTATTCGCCAGTCTGCACCATAGGTTTTTCTTAGATATTCCATTATATTATTTGGCATGGGGGAATTAACTCCGAGAAAATCCATTATTGCGGCTGGGAAGATATCATGAGTTTTATATGCATTGCGTCTGGATGGGTAAAATGAAACGTTCTCACCTTCAATTAGCCCAGCAAATATATCCAGCTGAAATCCATTTTTGAAGTAAACCCATCGATGTGAGAAGAAGTTGCCCTCTACTTTATATCCGTGTGATCTTAGATTCTTCTCAATTAGTCCGAGTGCTACAGTTAAAGAGGGAGTTGTTTCTTTATCAAACCCAACGATTAAATCAAGATCGTCATCGTGATCAATGAAATCTCCCTTTCGAACATATCCCAGTGCTGCGCCAAAGCCGAACGCTACTTTTGCCCCTATACTTTCTAGATTCTCTGAAACTGTTTTTCCAAAACGCAAATACTCCTTCTTCTCTTCGATACTCCAGTATCGAAAAGACCGCTTCAATCCATGAATGGTAAACTCTAAATTGTAGAGCTGAGCAATCTTATTTAAATCATGGCGATAAGGTCGGAAGACTTGGTTGGTGCTAAACGTTTCAGAAGCTGCACTCACATTCCAACGTGCTATGTTTATCAAAAGTTCTGCGATTTTTTCGTACTGAGCGTCGAGCTGTCCAACAATATTTAAGTACTGTTGAAGAAGCCATCTTTCGGCCTCTGTTACTCGTGCCACCGCATCATACAGAGTTATAGCTTCGCCGGAATCTAGAATACAAATGATCCGAAGAGTTCTCGATCGCTTCGCATATTTGTCATTTCTATTCGAAAGCTGAAGGAATGCCGACGAGATAGGTTCAGGAAAAGTAACTTCTGCCCAAGGGGTTTCGTCTTGGTCAGTATGGAAACCAATGAAATTTGCACCATTTACAAATGCTTTCTCGGTCAGATAATTCTCCGCGCCGTTGAAGCATGAGCTGGTGCGTATTTCGGCTGTTCCGATATCAATTTTTTCAAAATTATCGGCACCACCTCTAAACATTTGCATGTCTTTAAGGTGGAGATATTCTTTTTCCTGCAGCTCAAAACGTATAGAGGATATCTTCTGGGGCGGGAGCGGGAATGTGAGTTTATCTTTTGACCATGCAAGATCTGGAAAAATGTTTGGCCAGGAATTGCATACCTTTTCGAAGAATTGTTGAACGCTCATATTATGGGCGCTTGAAAATGACTCGAGCTACGTATGCGTCATCATTTTTGTATTTGGCGTATCCAAATCCCTCAACGAAATATTCGACAGTGAGACCTATTTTGCACCCGGCAGTTATCACCGAAATGGGGTCAATGTACCGGCGATAGTGCGCCGATGTGACTTTGGGTAGATCGCGATCGCGGATGGTTCTAAATTCTAAGGCTACGATATCTCCAGGGCAGCTGCAGAGCGCAGTAACGATATTAAAAAATTCTTGTTCTTGCTCTGCAGTGATGGCATGAAGGAAAAAGCGACTATAAAGGATAACCGGCATGTCGCTTTGCTTATGCTCAGTTAACTTTTGTGGTAGGCGCTCGTCCTCCACTAACGCGTGTATAAAACGAGCCTGTCTTCCAAGTCGGTCGGTAAGTGCACTTGCGGCATGTACTGCTGCTTCTGAACCGTCAACGCCGATGACATTAGAGGAATACTGAGAGAAAAACACTGTGTCTCGCCCGTTTCCGCAACCGAGATCAAAAATCTGAGTATTGTTTCCGTACTCTGCTGCAATGAAAGCGGCAAATTGGGATGGAGGTGGGGTAGCACCGTGTTGGTTTTGATAGTAATTTTCCCAATGATCCTTAGTCATATCTGTCTTTATCCTTCTTAATCAAGTTAACTAACTGGCTGAAAGGAGTTGGCAACCTCCCAATTCCGAGATATAGCTGTCGCGATAGCATTATTTGCCATTGTACCTAAGTCGATTTTTCCATAAATAATATCCTGAATTATCTGTGTGGCGGATCTGAGACTATAGTTCTTAAGTGTAAATCCTGAAATCGTGTGCTCAATGAGCTCATTAATTGCACCGACTTCGGTAGTGAGCGGAACACAGCCCAGACGCATTGCCTCGATTGCAGTGAGTGGGAGACCCTCCCAATGCGACGGCATGAAAATTATGTCTGCCCAAAGATAATGTTCCGAAATTTGGCTCGCGTCATATGCGGGTGGTGCACTGCAATTGGCTAGGACCTCTTTATTACGTATATTTTCTGAGGATTTGTCGAGCACATTTCCACCAACAAAGCGCCATTCAACGGGCAGCGAACAGTTCTTAGTGTGGGCAGCTAGTTCTAATGCGCGCTCAAGACCTTTTTGTCCATCGAATCTACCAATAAATAATATTCTTAGATCTCTACTTATTGAAAAATATTGTTTTCTTTCATGGAGTGCTAAAAGTGCATCTGGATGAATCGGATATCCTGGGCCATTTGGAATAGGTATGATCTTGCTTTCAGGAACCCCCATTCCATGCAACCAGTCTGCCATTTGATTCGAGCATGTCAGGAAATAATCATATGCGTGTTCGTAAGCTAGGCCCAGATACGAGTGACCGACAGGTCGGCCATATGCGGTAAGGTCAGTCACATGCAGGTAGTTAGCAGTTTTCACTCCAAAACGCCGTAACTGTCCCATAGCGCCGGAAGCCATCGCGCTGTGGCTATTGATCACGAGATCCATGCTCGCTAACAAGCCATATAATCGGCTTAAATCATTCTTTTCGGCTCTGCTATCATTGTTAGTACCATAATAGGATTGGCCGTCCCAGTTGGTGCAAGTGCCAGAATCCAAGAAGATAATGCTATCGACAAAACCGTACTCTTTTTTATTGATAACAGCATGGCTATCATCCATTATTACAAATGTAATACGCCATCCGTTGGATGCCATCTCGCGAGCGACATTGAGTGCAACTTTTTCAACGCCACCGAATTTCAGCAGTGGAACGAGAAAGGCCACATCGCGTTGTTCGCCGTCGCTAACACGAGGGTAAAGTGTGGCAGAAATTTGGCATGCTTCTCGAGCGCGAGTAAATCCATCAAATTGGGAAGGAATTCCCGCGTCTTTCCACAGCCAGCGATTTTGATTTCCCTTAGAAGAGCTTGACTCTCTCAGCTGAGTATAACGTCTCAATAGACCACTTACTGCACCGCGGTATTGCCGATGATCTTGGGGGATTTCGAGTTGAAGCGCTAAGTCGAAAACTTGCATTTCAGGAGTCATGGTGGATAACGATGACAACCACTTTGCGCTTGTATCAACAACCGCACTATGTAAGATTCTCGAAGAGATCATCGCAATGTCTGCGTATCTCTGACCACCAGAATAATGTTGAGACGAACTACTGATTCCGATTGTTTTTGCGTTAAGTGTTTTGGCAACTGTTGCGAGCGCGATAGGGGTGCCTCGAGTAACTGCATCTTCTAACCGCCAGAGAGTCCAATGCAGCAATCCGTTTCTCTCAAGTAAATCTAAAGTACGTTGACTTGACGTTACGACAAAGCTAGGCAGCTTGTTTCTTGCTGGCGCCATCGTCGTGGCCCACCACATATCCTCAAACTCGTCAATAGAGATTTCCCTATTTGGATGGCGCGGATCAGTGGCGAATACAACTTTGTTTGTATCCTCTAGGATAATCGAGTAGCGAGGCAAT
This sequence comes from Massilia sp. UYP32, assembly GCF_050434365.1. Taxonomy (NCBI): domain Bacteria; kingdom Pseudomonadati; phylum Pseudomonadota; class Betaproteobacteria; order Burkholderiales; family Oxalobacteraceae; genus Massilia; species Massilia sp. UYP32. Next base: position 145,549 of record NZ_JBNDIK010000003.1, on the reverse strand, counting down.
TCGTCGTTTTCAGTTTGGAGGACCGATTTTTTCTTATAAAGTCGCGAATGCTTCCTTCTCATGTATGAAAGAATTTCTTCACTGTCTCGATTCGAGTCAGCAAGCATGCTTTCTGCACGTTTCCTATACATAAAACCGAAAGATGGGCAGTGGGATCCGGATTCGCCAGCTTCGAGTGCGGAAAGCCAGAAATCCCAATCTTCAAATCCTAACTTCATGTTTTCATCAAAGCGCACGCCCTTCGCTAGTAACTGCTGGCTGACCATGCTGCCGGCTTCACAAATATTTCTACCAAGGTGAGTGAGTTTGCAATACTCTCCCGAAAAATCGCCATACCAAGGATAGCCGAACATGTCAATGTCCGGATATACCCACCCGGTAAATCCTCTTGCGGCCAATGCGTCATAGCCGTGCTGCATCGCCTTTGGGTGAAGCCGGTTGTCGGCATCGAGAAAATATACACCTTTAAGGCTCTTCCAAGTATTAACTGCGTAGTCGATACCGGCGTTGCGTGCAGAGCTCAATCCACCGTTAGGTTTTTTAATATAGACAATTTTTTCTGGACGAGTTATTGCATAACTGCTGCAAACCAGATCCGTTTCGACATAAGGACATCCGTCGTTAATGATGACGATTCGATAGTCGAAATTTGTGATCTGTTGCAAACCGGATTCTATCGCCTCGGCAACTAAGACGCTGTGTTTGAAAACCGGAAGGATAATTGCAATTTCAATCTTTTGTGTCGACGTCATCAAGCAGTCTCCACAGTTTCAGAGAAAAATTCTAGATCTTGGAATGTTGCCCATGCATTTTCTATCGATGCACCAGGGGGGAGCTTGGTCATCAATAAGATATGTTGGGATTCTATCAATGGTCTCGTCATCAAATGTACTGACGCTTCCATTCCTGCTTTAACCACATGCCACCCCGAGAATCCAGTAAGTGATTGTGGGTTTTCAAAAACCTTCATGATATTCGAAAAATCAGTATTCTTAGGAACAAGCGCTATGCTGTAACAAATATCACTTGCGTCTTTATTCTCTGTTTTAACTGATGCGGAAATTCTTGCCACTTCCTTTGGGCAATCAACGGAAAGCAGTGCAATCGTTACACCTTCGGCTGGAGGATGCACGAGGAGGCGTGAGCCCCCGTCAAGAGGTTGAACAAGCTGAGCTGTGGTAGGGCCGTTCCCGCTAACCAAAACAGTTGCTTGAAATGTGCTTTTATATTTCGCACGCATCAATTTCTTCGGTTTTGGAGAATTTGGATAAAAAGCATCTAGCATGGTGGGCATTCGAAGCCCAGGAAGATAGGAAACGCAGCGGAATGCCAATGAACGCAACGGCGGAGTATCGTTTGAGTTGAATTTTAAACGATAATCGTTCATCGGTTGGTGCCAGGATAAAGCAGTGCCGGGCATTAAACCTTCAGATGCAGGCTGCCAATTGATTTGTAAGAGCAGCGATTCTGATGGGTTATTAGGGGTTTCGGATAGCGAGAATAGATTCCACCCCTCTCGCAGGTGCGAAAATTCAACCGTCCAAATTCCAAGAACCGTCTCCGATTCACGTGTGGTTACTGAAATAGTAATGTGCCCAGAAACTTTCCTTTCTGGGACTGCGAAAAAAATTTCTATGCCAGAAAATCCCTGCGAAGAAACTGGCAAGACTTGTGAAGCTGAAACTGGAGCTGCAGTGAAATCTTCTGGATAATAATATGCGGTCTGATCTGCGGAGAAGGATATCCGGCTAGCAGCCGGTGCATGATGGAGGATGTAGTTTTCCAGAGATGAAAAAGCTAATTGTGTTCTCTCGTGTGCTTGTCGTGTTGCAATCAACGAACGCTGCAATTTTACTACTTCGCCAGCAAAGCGTGCCGCTAAGTATTGTAATTGTTCTTGAATCCAGATTGCTAATAATTTGCTCGAATTGCTTAATGGCTGATTTTTAGCTAGGCAAAGGTTATGTGCGCAACTAACTGGTAGTTTTGGAATGAGTTTCTCAAATGCTTCGTTTGAATGGTTTTCCCATGTTACCCGTCCGAGAATTAGGTGCGAGATTGTGAGTAAAAAACCAACGTCGAGTTTTTCGCCATTCACCATCTCAAGTTCAATTTTTTCGTTCTCGTTTTTAATGAACACTATCTTTATGAAGCTTGCGAGCTCCATATCTATAAAACGGTTTTTTTCAGTCGACAGAGCGAGCAAGTAATAATCAGGACTGTTCATGGCTTGGGTTATCTATTTTCCGGTTCAGCTAGTGTTGATTTAATTTTTATAATGCAAATTTGAGCAATTTTTCGACATGCTATTTAAAAACTGAGTCTGGTAAGCGGGGGGTGCGATATCTTGGTGGGATCGCCAATCCACCGAATGCGTGGCTATTGGGGTCAAGATTTAGACTGGGGTGATAAATTGGGTCTTGCGCTAAAATTTGTCCCCATTTGCTGCGAAGGGAATCCACTTCCCGCTGCGCACGCGCCTTTTTCTGGGGCGTATCCTCATTCCCCCGACTAGCCGACTCCGCATGCAACAGCTTTGCATACGGAGTCCAAATAATTGCCTTTCCTGCCGCACGTATCTTCAAGCACAGATCGACATCGTTGAACGCGACCGGAAATGTACTCGGATCCATCCCACCGAGATCAAGAAAATCTTGACGACGCAAGAACAGGCATGCGGCCGTACATCCGCTAACCTGTTGCACTAGCTGATTCCGTCCATGATCGCCCCAATCCGCATTAGCCAGTCGATTGCCGAAATGCCCTGCCACATTTCCTACACCGAGCAGGATACCGCCATGTTGCACCATGCCGTTTGGCCACAGTAACTTTGCGCCCACCGCGCCAACGCCGGGACGCAATAGCTGCGCTATGAGTTCTTCGAGCCATCCCTCGTGCAGTGCTTCGATGTCGTTATTAACGAGGCCAACGATTTCGCCGCTGGCCAGCGCGATTGCTCGATTGTTTAGGTCGGCATAATTGAACGGCCCTGGCATCGGCAGAATGCGTACGCCCTGTTGCGCGACCTCGGCAAAATAAGTATGCGTTTCTTCCTCCTGCGAGCCATTGTCGATCACGATAATCTCGAGCTTTGGCCATGCAGTGAACTGTCGAATAGTGCTTATACAACGCTGAAGCAAATCGACCCGGTCGCGGGTGGGAATCACTAGGCTGACGGTCATTTCGCGCGCGCGCTCCGGTAGCGGATGGACCACGCGCCGTGCGGCGTGCGTCACGCCCGGCGGCAGCTTGTCTAGCTCAGCGATCCGCGCCTGCGGTTCTACTGCTAGCAGGGCGCGCGAAGCAGCGGCGAAGCGCGCGCTACGTTCGTCCTCGCTCAGCGGCGACAGCATCTTATATAACACGCGTGGAACGTGGACCGTGCTCGTCGCACCCTGCGACCACACCGACGCTAATGCGGACCATGCGAAATCGGCAGGCGTATGTACTTTCTGCAGGCCGTGCGCCACGTCACGGCGAACCAACAGCAGGTCAAGCGGATAATCACTAGCCAGCGCATAGTCGGGATTCCACGCCGGCTTGAACCAGGGCGTACTGTTAGTTTCGCTATCGGTATAAACCACCTGCGCCTGCGGCAGCGCGAATCCTTCCAACGCCCAAGCCAGTGCGTGCGGTGCCAGAGTGTCTCCAGCACGCACGGAGCAGACCACATCGCAATTTGATTCCAGCGCCTGCGCCAGCAAGGCCGCGAAAGGCTGGCCGGAGAAAGCTTGTACGGCCATGCCGTGCTGCGACTGCAAGCTGGCCAACGTGCGCTCCATCGCCGTCGCATCTCCAGCGCCGGTCACGATCACGGCCGTCGTCAGTGTCGGCAGGGTGTCCGGCCCTTCGCGATCGAAACGTGCCGACCACTCCGGCCAGGCCGACATGGGAAGACTGCGCGGCAGGTGGCGCTGATAGATATCCGCCACTTTCAGCAGCAGTTCGTCGGCATCGTCCGGCAGCAAGCCCACCAGGCCATCCATCGAGCAGCAGATCGTCAATGGGCTGCCGTTCAACGGTCGTCCCTCGTCATCGACCACGCGCACGCTATGCACGGCGCCATCCGCCAGCGACGCTGGCAGGGCCAGGTCGAAGCCATGCGCGCCGTCGACATAGCCGCGCATCGACGGATGGATGATGTTGGCGGCGGCTTGCGCCACCATCTCGTTGCCGACGAAGGCGCGCACCGTCACGGTTCGTTTCTGGTCGGCCGGATCGAGCGCCCAGCCATGCAGGCGCAGCCCGCCGTCTCCGACGACGGTATTCATGGCGGCTACCGGCGGGGCTTTCGATTCCTCCAGCCGGAAGCCGCCCGCCAGCGTGAGCTCGGTGTTAGCCACGCGTGCCGAGATCACGCCGCCAGACGACGGCAGGAGCGCGCCGAGATCGGCCACGAAGCCGTGGCAAAGGTCCGGGGCGCCCAACGCTTCCAGCTGCTCAGCTAGATCGGTGCGCGCCACATCAGCGAGGATGCAGGCGACCGGCACATCGTCGCGGCAGATTTCAACGATCACGCGCGCGTCGGGACGAGTGCGATCAAAGGCCCAACCGTACACCAGCTGTTTATAAATGCCATCGAGCGCGCCATGCCAACGCGCGGCGCCGACAGTCGCCTCATCAAGAATTTCGGATTCGTTTTTCATTCAGGGAAAGCAGGTATCAGGCGGCCTTGGCGCCTGCGTTGCGGGTAAGCCAGTCGTTCAGCCAGGCGGCGGCATGAAAGCCGTCGTCGAGGAGCACGGGACGCAGCTTGGAAGGCAGGCCCGCAGGATTATCGGTCAGCACGGCGCGGCAACCGGCAACCTGGAGCAGGCGCGCATCGTCCAGCAGCGGCAGGGCGTCGCCCTCGAGTTCCGGCACGTGGTCGACCACGCCGGTGTGCACGAGCGCGTCGCTTGAGTCGCCAATGACCAGCAACCGCAACCGCAGCTGCGGACGGCTTGCAAGCATGCGCGCCAGCGCCAGCACTTGTCGCGCCGCTGGCGCCAGCGGATCGTGCCGCCAGACGGCAATGCGTTGCACCGATGAAGGCAGCGCCGGCAGCGTCGCCGGCAAGGGTTTCTTCGCCACGGTCTGCGGCAAGGCAGCGGTATGCTGGGCCGCATCGGCCTTGCGCAGCCATCCAGCCGCGCGCGACTGTGCAAGCGCATCGCGGAATTGAAGGCGTGCACCGGCCAACGGATCGCCGCGCTGGAACGCGGTAAATTCAGAGTAATAGTCGGGATAGCGCGCCACCACCACGCCCCGGTTCTGCGCCACGCGCAGCGACTTCTCGGCACGGAACGACACCGTGCCTTCGTGCGCTACGAACACGCCGGTGGCCTGCAGATGCCGCCAGCCGGCCGCGCGGGCGCGCATGCACCAATCGACTTCTTCGCCATAGCCGCGGATCAGCGCGGTGCCGTCGAGCATGCCGATGGCGTCGAGCACCGTGCGCCGGATCAGCATCGTGAAACCGCAGCAGGACGGCAGCTCGATGTCGGCGCCACCCGGAGCGGCGCGCACCTCGGCCGCCACCTGGTCGAGCAGCGCGAGTTCGCGCGTGTCAGGCGCAGGCGCGGCCTGGCTCATCACCGGGAAGCTGCTGATCTCGCCGTTATTGGTCCATGGCGTCACGGAGGCGACGTCAGTCGTCGCATACAGCGCGCGCGCCAGGCGGTCGATCCAGTCGCCATGCACCTGGGTGTCGGCGTTGAGCAGCAACACGTCATGGTCCGGGTGGGCGCGCATGCCGCGGTTGACCGTTTCGATGAAGCCGAGGTTGCAGGCATTGCGCAGCAGCGTGATGGCGCCGCTTGCTGCCTGCTTGTCGAGCCAGGCCGACAGCGCAGGTTCCGGACTGCAGTCGTCCACCACCACGATCCGGGCCGGCGTGCTGTTGAGCGGCAGGCTGGTCTTGACGCTCTCGATGCAGGCGCGCACCAGCGCCAGCTCGCGGTAGACGGGGATCACGACCGATACCGGCCGGATATCGGTATCGGCAGGATTGGTCGCGGCCGGCTGTGCACCGGCGCGAATGGTCGGCGTCTCGTAGAACGCCAGCGGCGAGCCGGGCAGCAGTTGCCGGCGTCCGTCGGGTTGCAGCAGGGTGATCGACCACACGGCGCCGGGGCGCGGCGGCGTCAAGCGCACGCGGGCGCCGTCGCCGGGCACCTCGAACTGGTATTGGGTGGTCTCGTCGGACAGCAGCAGGGTCGCGCGTGGCGCGCCATTGCCGAGGAAGACCATCGCCTCGATTGCGTCGTCGTTCTTCCAGCAAGCGCCGGTATGGGTGACGCCGGCCGCGCGCAGGATGGGCATCAGGCTTTCGTGGCGCCCCGCGCGGCAGCGCGCGGGCAGGAAGGCCGGGCCCAGGCTGGCGACGTCGGCGCGGCCGCCGTCCTTCAGCCAGGCCTGCAGCATGACGTCCTGCAGCAGGGGATTCTCCGCTTCACTCAGCCATGCGGCGTGCCAGGCGCGGGAGGCCATGAACGGATAGGCCGTTTGCAGGATCTTGGCGCGCAGGATGGCGGGAATGCGGTTCATGGGCAAGCGGCGGCATACGTATTCGGCGGCCAACAGCGCATCGGCGTGCTGGCCAGCCGTGAACAATTCCACAGCTCGCGTCAGAAGTGCATCGTCCCGCAGGCGGGACGTGCACGTAGAGAGGAAAAAGGGGGCAGGGCCCCCTTTTGGGTGTTGCATCGTGCTACTTAATTACACGGTTGGGTCGATGATGGTGACCGTACCGACGATCTCCACTTCGGCGCCGTCGACCGACGCTTCCGCGAACGCGGTTGCCACGTCAGCGCGCGAAGCACCGTCTTCCAGGCGATCCAGCCAGTAATCGGCGCCGGCTGCATCGGCTGGACGGCCGAACAGACCTGCGTACAGGGCGTCGACGAACTCGGCGTCGTCCTGGTCCTTGGCGGTGTACTCGGCCGACTCCAGGAAGCCCGAAGCGATCGTGTGCAGGGTGGTGGTACCATCGGCGTGGTCGTACCAGAACTCCAGACCGCCGGCGTCCGCGTTACGGCCCAGCAGTGCGTGGTACAGGTTGGCCACGGCTGCCTGCTTCTCGTTGGCAGCGAAGATCAGCACGTCGTCGCCATCCAGCTGGACGAAGTCGACGTCGCTCATGGTCACCGACACGCCGGTAGCGGCGTTGACGATGGTGGCTTTGCCGTCTTCGGTGGTGATGACGAAGTCTTCTTCGGCGCCCGCTGCCTGGACGACGGTCTTGTCGTTGCCCACGACGGTGCTGCTGCCTTCGGCTGCGATCACCAGGGTGTGGCCCGAACCTGCGACGACGGTGTCTTCGTCACCGGCGACCACTTGGGTGTTCACGCCATCGGCGATGGTGATGGTGTCGGCGCCTGCGGTGCCCACCACGACGCGCGCGATTTCTTCGCCGGCCACGGTCGCTGCCGACGAGTTGCCGGTTGCAGCTGGTGCTGGTGCGGTGCCGATGGTTGCGTCAACGCCGCCATTGCCCTGGAAGAAGATCGCAGGGACGTCACCGGTCACGGTGAGGGTGGTCTGCTGGGTAGGCGAGGTCTCGATGAACACGACATCGACGCCTGCTGCCGGGGTGATCGTGGCATTGTTGGCGGCGGTGACATTGTCAGCAACGACGGTGCCGCTTGCTGGCAGCAGGTCCAGAATGCTTGCAATGGTTTCATCGCTGAAGAATTGCGCCGAGGTAGCTTTCAGCTGGTTGCTGATCGCGGTGGCGTTGGTATCGTACATGTACTACTCCTAAGTAGGATCAAAATTCCCGGTAAGACCGGACGCTCCAGGCGCACAAGCACTGCCTGTGGACCTTGCTTGCGCACCCTAGATATCGTGGGCCCGTCGTGACAGGGGCGGCTCCCGATGCAATACTGCAACGGGAAATCGATACAAATCGAAGAGTTCGGCACGAGCTTCGCCGGCATTGCCATGGGCTAAGTTGAGAGCGTTATCAATACAGGCCAACAACCTTGGCCCCACCGATTCACGGAGTTTCCATGATGCAGTGCGCAATCGTCGGGGATTCTACATGGATCGTTCTTCGACAAAACTCTCCGATTGTTTCACGCCCATAAAATGTGTTCAATTGCGCACAATGTATTTACGCAAAAATGAAACAAAATTACGAACAGATACATGTACTATACCAATAGTATTCCTTTTTTGAAACATTTTCCGGCAAAATTGATGCCGTGCCGCATCGATATTGTTTGGATCACTATCGATCATGCCGGCCGGAAGCGCTCGTGTCAGCCACGGTCGTTCGCATCACGCTGCGGCCGCGGCGGCAACTGGATCGCTGCCAGCGCCCCATACAGCGGCGGGCCGAGCACGCGCGACACCGTGCTCGCCACGACCGCGCAAGCCATCAGGCTCAGCACCATGCCATGCCCGTCGACCATCTCCATGACAATGATGAAGGCCGTCAGCGGCGCCTGGGTCGCCGCAGCGAGGAAGCCAACCATCCCCAGCGCGATCAGCGCCGGCGCATGCGGATAGCCGGTCAGCACGGCGATGTCATGGCCCAGGGCGGCGCCGATCGACAGCGATGGCGCGAAAATCCCGGCCGGCACCCCTGACCAGGCGGTCAGCCAGGTGGCCACGAACTTGAACAGGGCGAATGCGACCGGCACGCTGGCTTCGTTCTCGAGCAAGCCGCGGGTCGCCTCGTTGCCGCTGCCATAGGTGGCGCCCCCGCTGACGATGCCGATGATGGCGACCACGAGGCCGCAGCCGAGGGCGAAACGCACCGGGTAGCGGGCGCGCCAGCGGCTGGGCAGGTCGGGCGACGTTCCGCGCAGGCTGGCCAGCAGCAGCCGCGCGAACAGGCCGCCGGCGAAGCCGCACACCACGGCCGCCAGCAATCCCGGCCACAGCAGGGCCAGGCCGATCGGACCGGGGTGGATCACGCCGAAGTGGGGGCCGTTGCCGTGAACCGAGACGGCGATCAGGCCGGCCAGCACGATGCCGGCGACGATCAGGCCGCTGTTGCGCTGCTCGGGCGTGCGCGACAGCTCTTCGATCGCGAACATGATGCCCGCCAGCGGGGTGTTGAAGGCGGCGGCGATGCCGGCCGCGCCGCCCGCCACCAATAAAGAGTGCGCGCTGATGCCGCTGCGCCGCGGCAGCCAGCGCCGGGCCGACAGCATCACGCCGGCCGCGATCTGTACCGACGGGCCTTCGCGCCCCAGCGACAAGCCGCCCAGCAGGCCGGCCGAAGTCAGGCCGATCTTGGCCAGGCTCAGCTTGAGCGACACGAGGAGGGGACGGCGTCCGCCCGACAGCGCGGGATCGAGCGCCGCCATCACTTGCGGGATGCCGGAGCCGCCGGCGCCGCGCACATGACGGCGCGTCACCCAGACGATGGCGGCGCAGCACAGCGGCGTCCAGAGCAGCGGCGCCCACCATGCCATTTCATTGAGTTGCTGGAATTGTCCGAAGGCGGATTCGGCAAGCCAGGTGAAGGCCACCACGACCAGTCCGGCGATGGCGGCCATGCTGACCACGACGATCCGGGTGCGCCAGAGGTGGGGAGAAACGAATTCACGCCGGAAGGCGGAGCGCACATCGTGCGGAGAGGGTTCGGGCGCCATGATGGCCGGGAATTTATCGGAGCCATCATTATAAACATTTGGACGAATGTATTGCTGTTCGGCGTGCAATCAGGACGCCGGAAAATGTCGCCCGCCACTTTCCTGGCGGGGCGACACGCATGCTGGCATGCAGCCTGCTCAACTACCGTGGCCCGTCTCCCGGCGTTCCGGAACTCTCGGCGCCCTCGGCCAGCCGCTCGCTGATCTTGTCGTCGCTGGCACGTCCCACATAATCCTGCGTCGCCCGGTCGTAGTGGGTGCCCGGCGAGCCGCCGGTCGCCGCGCCGCCGATCGCCGACTGGCCGTTCTGCCTGTCTTCGGACTTGCCCAGCACGCCGCCGGGAATTGGCCCGGATGCATTGCCATGGCTGCTCTGCGCCGCGCCGGCCGGGCCGACATTGCTTTCAGGCGAAGCCTTGGCGAAATTGCTCTGGATACCGGATTGCCCGTTGCCCGAGCCGATGCTCGACGTGCCGCTCATGTCGTCGGTCACGAAGCCCGCATAGGAATCGGCGCGGCCCTGGCGCAGGCCCTGGTCCTGATCGTCCTGCTGGATGTCCTGCGGTTTTTTATCTTCCATGATGCTCTCCTTGGCACAGCTGACAAAATGAACATCTGGGTTCACCAGTCATCGTTCCCAATAGGAGGGCGGAGCGCCTGCGCGTAGGACTTTCCGTTCAATCGATCACAGCCAACGCCAGCTCGCATTCCTTGATGTCGGCGATCGGACCCAGGATGGCACCGTCGAAGACGCGGGGCGCCAGTTCGCGCTGCCACAATGTCGGCATGTCGGGATTGGCCAGCGCGCCGCGCCCCAGCGCCAGCACGTCGGCGCCGGCTGCGCGCACCTCGCCGGCACGCTGCACGTCATGCAGGCCGCCATTGGCGATGATCGCCACGCCAGGGGCATATTTGCGCGCCAGCGCCACCAGGCTGTCGCCGCCATCGGCGAAGGCCGGTTGCCACGCTTCGAATTCCGTGACGTGGATGAAGTCGGCCCCGGCCCGCGCCAGCGCGCCGAAGATCGCCTGCGCATCGGCCTCGCCGCCGGGCCACTTGCTGGTGAAATCGTTCACCTTGCCCTGAGAGATGCGAATGCCGACCGGGGTCTGGTCGCCCACGGCCGCCTTCACCGCGGCCAGCACCTCGGCCAGCAGACCGACGCGGCGCTCGACTGGGCCGCCCCAGCGGTCGGTGCGCAGATTGGTATGCGCGGTCAGGAACTGGTCAAGCAGGTAGCCGTTGGCGCCATGGATCTCGATGCCGTCGAAACCGGAGATGCGCACCGCGCGCACGGCACTATCGACGAATCCCTGCACGACCTGCGCGATCTCTTCCTCGCTGATCTCGTGCGGCACGGCATACTCGCCTTTGCCATGGTAAAAAGTCATCTGCTTACCCTTCGGCTGGACGGCCGATGGCGCCACGCCGTGGCTGCGGAAGCGGTTGCCCTGGCTGAGGGCGCCGGCATGCATCAGTTGGGCGAAGGTGAGGGCGCCCTGTTCGCGCAGCGCCTCCGTAATGGGCGCCCAGCCGCGCGCCTGCTCGTCGTCGGCCAGGCCGGGCTGGTTCAGGTAACCCTGCGAAAATGCCTGGTCGGTGTACAGGCCCTCGGTGATCACCAGCCCGAAGCCGCCGCGGGCGAAGCGCAGGTAATAGTCATGCATGGCCCGGGTCGGCGCGCCTTCCGGCGTCGCGGAAACGCGGGTCATCGGCGCCACGGCCAGCCGGTTGCGCAGCTTGGCGCCTTTTATATCGGTTGCGGATAGAATCGGGTTCAGGGAATCGCTCATGCTGGTCTTCGCTCGGTTGGTGTCGCTTGGCGACGATGAAGCCATGGTAGACGAGCGCCGACGGGCGATAAAGACGGGCCGGTGTGCAGCCGCTTTAACATATTCAGTTATAAACATGCAGATTTCGGATGTGCGCATCTTTCTTGCGGTGGCGGCCGGCGGCACCTTGTCGGCGGCCGCGCGCCAGCTCGGCATCGGCCCGATGCAGGCGTCGCGCCGCATCGCCGCGCTCGAGGCCGACCTCGGCGTGCGGCTGTTCCACCGCACCACGCGTTCGCTGGCGCTGACTGCCGAGGGCGAAGCCTTCGCGCCGTATGCGGCCACCCTGGCCGAGGCCGACGAGAGTGCGCGCGGCGCGCTGCGGCCCAGCGGCGCCCGCGCCTCCGGCCTGCTGCGCCTGACCGCGCCCAGCGTGTTCGGCCAGGCCATCGTGCTGCCATTATTGCCGTCCCTGCTCGAGCGCCATCCCGACCTGCGCGTCGACCTCGACCTGTCCGACCGGGTGCAGGACATCGTCGGCCAGGGCCTGGACCTGGCGTTGCGGGTGGCCACCCCGGGCGATTCGGAACTGGTGGCGCGGCGCCTGGCCGCCAATCCGCGCCTGCTGTGCGCCGCGCCGCGCTACCTGCGCGCGCACGGCACGCCCGCCACCCTGGCCGATCTCGAACACCACCAGTGCATCGGCCTGCATGCGGTGGCGCGCTGGCCCTTCATGGTGGACGGCAGCCTGCAGCGGCGGCGGGTCGACGCGCGCGTGCTCACCAGCAGCGTCGACGCCGCGCGCACCGCCGCCGTGCAGGGGCTCGGCTTGGCGATGCTGACGTTCTGGGACGTGCATGAACACCTGCGCGCCGGCAGCCTGGTGCGCGTCGCGCTGGAGGACGCGGCGATGGAAGAGCTGTCGGTGTGGGCCGTGACCCCGACCCGGCGCTACGTGCCGGAACGGGTCAAGGTGTTCCTGGGTGCGCTGGAGGAAGAGCTGGCCCGCCTGGGCGGCTAAGCGCCTATCCCGGTAGGTGGGAGTCGCTCCTGCCGCGCCTGGCAAGCGTGCGCTGCGTTGCTCGTCGTTGCATGGCTCGCCATGCGGCCTCCTCGCGCCTTGCTCACGCCCGCCATGCATCGGCATGAGCTTCCCCCCACCTACCGGGATAGGCGCTAAATCAGCCGGCCTGGCGCGGGCGCGCCGGCTGCAGTTGCGGCGCCAGCGCGATCACCTTGTCGCGGCCGGCCGACTTGGCCGCGTACAGCGCGGCGTCGGCGCGCGCCAGGGTCGCCTTGAACGGCTCGTCGGCCTGGGTCGCGGTCACGCCGATGCTCAGGGTCAGCGGGGCTTGTCCGCCATGGCGTTTCAGGGTGGCGGCCAGCTGGCGCAGCTCGGCCTGCAGCTTTTCGCCCACCGTGCAGGCCTGGGCCAGGGTGGTTTCGGGCAGCAGCACCGCGAACTCGTCGCCGCCCAGGCGCGCCATGCAGTCGGCCGCGCGCAGCGAGGCGCGGGCGCGTTCGGCCACCAGCTGCAGGGCGACGTCGCCGGCTTCGTGGCCGCCGCCGTCGTTGATTTCCTTGAAATGGTCGAGGTCGATCAGCATCAGGGCCAGCGGCTGGCCGTTGCGCCGGCTGCGCGCCAGCTCGCGCTCGGCGATGTCGAAGAAGGCCTTGCGCGACCAGGCGCCGGTCAGGTGGTCGTGGTTGGCGACGTACTCGGCCTGCTGCAGGATATAGCGGTGCATGGTCAACAGGCCGCCCAGCGTCAGCGCCGGCAGCGCCAGCGCGGCGGCGGTCAGGATCGCCAGGCTGGCGCTGCTCGGCTGCAGCAGCGAGCCGGGTGGTTCGGCCGCCAGCAGCAGCCAGGCCATGCGCACGGCGTGGCCCGCCACGACCAGGCCGCACATGAGCAGCACGAAGCGCTGCACCTTGTTCAGGGCGGCGGGCGCCAGCACGCTGCGCGCGATGTCGGCGCAGACGGCGGCCTGGAACAGCGAGGCGACGGCGCTGCGCGCGGCGAAGGAATCGAAGCGGTAGTGAAAGAGCGCGATCAGCAGGCCGACCGCACCCACCAGCAGCGCCAGCGGCGCGAGGCGCGCCGGCAGGCCGGCCAGCTGTCGGTAGCCGGCCGCCAGCGCGGCGCCGGCGCCGGCATAGGCCATGTTCGCCACTTCATAGGCCAGCAGCGGCGGCAGTTCGCGCCCGAAGGCGTACAGCAGATTGCCCACCAGGCCCAGCACGGCCGAGGCCAGCATGGCGCGCATGCCCCGCACGTTCTCCGATCCCGCGGCCAGCAGGGCCAGGAAGACGAGAAAGCAGAGCAGGGCGGCGATCAGGAAGATCTGCTGGGTGGCGAGCATGTGGACTGGCCTGTGCGCTGGAAGCGTTCAGATAGCAGGGAAATTTCGGTCGTTAGCGGCAAAACACGGTCGTTCCCGCGGAGGCGGGAACCCAAGGTCTTAGCGCAGCCACGGTAGGTTGAAGACTGCGGCAGCTCATGCATACTTGGGTTCCCGCCTCCGCGGGAACGACGTTTTGGTGTTCGTTGCCGATGGCGTGAGGCGGTATTATGCCCTTGAAAATTTGCCGGCGGGAATGTTTATGTCGGCTTTTCAGCCAACGACATACCGTTTCGATGCCCCCAGCCCCACGGTCTGGCCGCTGGCGCCGTAGATCGCGCCGGTCGGCGCATTGGTGGGGGTGCGCAGGGCGTTGAGCACGCCCTGGTTGTGCGCCAGTTGCTTGCTGATCAGCATGCCGTTGACGCGGTTGAGTTCTTTTGCTTCGCGGGCCACGTCCAGCATGCGTTCCCATTGTTCCCGCGCGCCGCCATCGTCGCTGGCGGCCAGCCATGGTCCCATGCCCGCTTCCGATCCCTCGCATCCGGCTGCCCGCAGCGCCGCGTGGCGCTGTTGCGACAGGCTCGACAGGCTGGCCAGCAGGGCGTTCTTCTGCGTGGTCAGGCTGGACAGTTCGTCGGCGTCGAGCGCGACCAGGGATTGCTGTTCCTGTTTCATCAATGCCACGAGGGCGTCGAGGTGCTGGTGTTCGGCTGCAATGGTCTGGGTCGGGCTCGGAGTCATGGTTTAGCGTTGTCTTGAATGGAGCAAGTCGCGTACGGTTTCTAGCAAGCCGTCCGCCACTTTCTCGGAGTTGACTTGGAACTGGCCATCGGCGATGGCCATCTTGATGCGTTCGACCTTCTTCGCGTCGAACACCTGCGCGCCGCCGCCCACCGCATTGGCCATCGCCTGGCCCTGCGAGGACAGCCGCACGCTGTCGGTCTGCGCCTGGGTCGTCGGCGCCGTCGTTGCGGCCTTGTCGGCGCCACGCGCGGTATTCGTCTGCGTGGTCGCCGGCTGGAGGCCGGGGTTGCCCTTGAGCGTATCGTTGATTTTCACAGCATCATCCTTCTCGGTTCGAAGCTACAAGCTCCGGGATCTGCTTGATGTAACGGCTGCGCCTTTACAAACTTTAGCGATCAATCACGATTTCGATGCCGCGAAAATCACATTTCTTTATAGAACTATTTCCACCATCCCGCCGTTGCGCGCCAGGCCGCTGACGACGGTGCCGGACTGGGTGCGCACCTGCACCACCTGGCCGTCGCTGGCGTTGTTGATCGCCTTCGCCTCGCTCGTCACCGAGAAGTTCGAACCGCGCGAAACCAGTCGTACCGCCTGGCCCTGCTTGATCACCTGCTGCGCGCGCAAGGTGTCCGTGCGCAGCGCGGTGCCGGCCGGCAGCGAGATGGTCGGGGTGCGGCCGATCGCCTGCGCGATGTCGGTGATGATGCCGTTCGGCATGGCGGCGATGTCGGCCTTCACCAGCACCAGCTGGCTTGCGTCCAGTGGCTGGCCCTGGGCCAGCGGCACGGCGGCGGCGACGTAGTCGGCCACCACGCTCACCTGCGCCTGCAGGTACAGCGACCAGGCGGGGGCGGTGCAGCGCACGCCCACCGTGGTCTTGCCCCAGGGGCGGGCGCCGGGTTGCAGGAAGGCCTCCGGCGCCGGGCAGGCTGGCAGGCTCAGGCGTGGGTCGACGCCGCCCACCTTCACCGTCACCTGGCCCGGCAGGCCGGCGCTCTGGGTCTTCAGGAACTGTTCGGCGACCGCGCGCACGCTTTCCGCCTTCTGGCGCCCGGCGCCGGATGTCTGTTGCGCCTGCGCGCCGCCGAACACGAGGGCGAGCAGCGAAAAGGCGACAAGTTGCTGTTTCATGGAGATTCCAGTTGATGGGAGATCGGAATGCTGCCATGTTAGGTCGAATGATTCCGTAGCGAAACATTGAATAGCAGGGGATTTCTACCTCCTTATCTGTCGATTGGCTTTTGGGTTGGGTCCGTATCATCGCTTCTGTCCGTTCTTCCAAACTTACGTAAAGCTAGTGCGTCTTGCCTTACGGTTGGATTTCTGCTTCGTTGGGGCTGGTTTCACCCTGTGTAACTAGGGCCAGAGCCTTCCCCTCCACAGACTGACACGGTGGAACTCACCGCCGTAGTTTAAGACTACGCAGATTTAGAGTAGTTCCAAGCTAACTATTACCACCTAGACCCGGAGGCAGCATGATCGGCAATCTCGACAACTACCTGCGTTTCAATGAAACCGCACTGTCCCTGCGCTCGCAGCGCCAGGAACTGCTGGCGTCGAACATCGCCAACGCCGACACGCCCAATTACAAGGCGCGCGACATCGACTTCGCCAGCGCCCTGCAGAATGCGATGGCGGGCGGCAAGAACGCCGGCGCGATGAACACCACCAATAACGGTCACATCCCGCGCGGCGCCGCCACCGGCGACACCCTGGCCAACGGCACGCCGGTGCTGTACCGCGGCGTGGTGCAGGGCAGCGTCGATGGCAATACCGTCGACATGGACGTCGAGCGCAACCAGTTCGCCGACAACGCGCTGCGCTACGAGGCCGGGATCATGATGATCAACAGCCAGCTGAAGGGCCTGATGACGGCGCTGCAGAGCCAATAAGGACTGACGATGTCGCTATTTAATATCTTCAATGTGTCGGGCTCGGCGATGAGCGCCCAGGCCCAGCGCCTGAACACCACCGCCAGCAACCTGGCCAATGCCGACAGCGCCACCTCGCCCACCGGCGAAGCCTACCGCGCCAAGGCGGTCGTGTTCGAGTCGGTGCCGACCGCCTCGGGCGCCACCGGCGTGCGCGTGCGCGAAGTGGTCGAAGACCCGTCGCCGCTCAAGCAGGTCTACGATCCCAAGCATCCGATGGCCGACGACAAGGGCTATGTAGCGATGCCTAATGTAAATGTGGTCGACGAGATGGTGAACATGCTGTCGGCCTCGCGCTCCTACCAGACCAACGTCGAAACCATGAACGCAGCCAAGACCATGCTGCTCAAGACCCTGACCATCGGCCAATAACCTTCCTATCTACCATGACCAGCCCGATCAGCTCCCAGAGCCCGACTTCGAATATCGCCGACCTGCAGGCGGCAATGAACGCCAAGGCCAAGACCGAGACCGACAGCGTCCAGGCCGACACCGACAAGTTCATGACCATGCTGGTCACCCAGCTCAAGAACCAGGATCCGCTCAGCCCGATGGACAACGCGCAGATGACCAGCCAGCTGGCCCAGCTGCAGACCGTGACCGGCGTGAACAAGCTCAACACGACCCTGGAGTCGCTCAAGGCCAGCTACCAGTCGACCGAGTCGCTGCAGGCCACCCAGCTGATCGGCAACGGCGTGCTGGTCGAGGGCGAAGACATCCTGCTGCACAAGAGCCAGGCGATCCTGGGCGTGGAGCTGGCAACCCCGGCCGACAAGGTGCAGGTCGTGGTCGTCGATTCCAAGACCGGCAAGGACGTGGCGTCGCTGGAACTGGGCGAGCAGGATGCCGGCATCGTGCCGATCGCCTGGGATGGCGTGCCGGACGCCACCAAGGTCGACGCCGACGGCAAGCCGATCGTGCTGCCCGACGGCGCCTACACCTTCCGCGTGATCGCCAGCCGCGGCGGTGAAGTCCTCAAGGATGCCAAGACCCTGTCCTTCGACAGCGTCGCCAGCGTCACCACCGGTGGCAAGGATGGCGTCAAGTTGAACCTGCCGGGCAAGGGCGCTGTCACCCTGGCCGATATCAAACAAGTCATGTAAGCCTAGCCGCTTACTCTACCCTTATTCAGGAGTACTACCATGTCTTTCCAACAAGGCTTGAGCGGCTTGAATGCTGCAGCTAAATCGCTCGACGTTATCGGCAACAATATCGCCAACGCCAGCACCGTGGGTTTCAAAGGGTCGACCACCCAGTTCGCCGACGTCTATGCGAGCGCGCTCAACGGCGCGGGCGGCACCCAGGCCGGTATCGGCGTCAAGGTCGCAGCCATTGCCCAGCAATTCACCCAAGGTAATATCGAAACCACGAACAATCCGCTCGACATCGCCATCAACGGTTCCGGTTTCTTCCGCGTCGAGCAGGCCGGCGTGGTGCAATATTCGCGCAACGGCCAGTTTTCGCTCGACAAGCAGGGCTATATCGTCAACCCCCAGGGCGCCAAGCTGACCGGTTACGGTCTCGGCGCCAACGGCCAGCTGGCCGCCGGCGCGCCGGTGCCGCTGCGCATCGACACCTCGGACCAGCCGCCGAAGGTCACCACCAAGGGCCTGATCCAGCTGCAGCTCGACTCGCGCTCCAGCGCGCCGGCCGACTTGGAGTTCGACCCGAGCGACCCGACCACCTACAACAAGCAGGTGCCGATGGCCGTGTATGACACGCTGGGCAATGCGCACACGCTGTCGACCTATTACGTGCGCGACAAGGACAATCCGGAAGTCTGGAATGTCTACGCGTCGAAGGACGGCACCGAACTGAACGCATTGGCAGCCGTCGGCGTGACCCAGACCGACGAAGCATCGGTCGAGGCAAACGCGACGTGGACCACCGCCAACAACGCGGTGCCGAAAGACGCGACCGCCGTTGCTGGCGCGGCGGCCGGGTATGCGCGCGCCGCCGCAGCAGCGATCGCGGCTAAGGCAGGTGAACTCGATGTGAAGTATGCGGCGTCGGGCAATGCCGCCGAGGTCAGCGCAGCCGCGCTCGCCGCAGCCGCGGTGCCGGGCGCGACCCCGGCCGACATCGATGCCGCGATCGCCAAGGAACTCAAGATGGAAGGGCAGAAAGTCGGCTCCCTGGTATTCAATACCAACGGCTCGCTGAACATGGCCGAAAGCGGCAACTCGGACGGCAAGAACGGCAAGTTCGACTTCGTCATCCCGGTGGTGCCGTCGACCGGCGCCGAGTCGGTGCTGAATGTGCAGATCGATTTCGCCGGCACCACCCAGTACGGCACCGCCACCAGCGAAAAACGCATCGAGCAGGATGGCTACAAGCCGGGCGCGCTGCAGCGCTTCACCACCGGCGCCGACGGCACCATCCTGGGCCAGTACAGCAACGGCCAGACCAAGGCGCTGGGCCAGGTCGTGCTGGCCAACTTCAGCAATCCGAATGGACTGGAACCGCTGGGCAATAATGCCTGGGCCGAGTCGGCCAACTCGGGCGTGCCGCTGATCGGCGTTGCCGGCACCGGCGGCATGGGCGTGATGCAATCGAACGCCACCGAGGCGTCGAGCGTCGACCTGACGGCCGAGCTGGTCAACATGATCACCGCGCAGCGCGTGTACCAGGCCAACTCGCAGACCATCAAGACGCAGGATTCGGTGATGCAGACGCTGGTCAACCTGCGTTAACGACTGGATATGCCGGCGGTGGGTAAACCACCGTCGCACCACCGCAACAAACAAAGGACCGCACCATGGACCGCCTGATCTACACCGCCGCCTCCGGCGCCAAGCACATCCTCGAGCAGCAGGCCACGACCTCGAACAACCTGGCCAACGTCAGCACCACCGGCTTCCGGGCCCAGATGGACGTGTTCCGCGCCGCGCCGGTGCAGGGTCCGGGCCTGCCGACGCGCGCCTTCGTCGTCGACTCGACCGCCGGCAACGACTTCTCGTCGGGCGCGCTGCAGGTCACGGGCCGCGACCTGGACGTGGCGGTGAAGGGGCAGGGCTGGCTGGCGGTGCAGATGCCGGACGGCACCGAGGCGTATACCCGCAACGGTTCGCTGCAGATGAGCCCGAACGGCGTGCTGACCACGGCGTCGGGCCAGACCATCGCCGGCGAGGGCGGCCCGATCACGATCCCGCCCGACGCCACCGTGACGGTCGGCGGCGACGGCACCATCTCGACCATCTCCAACGTCGACTCGCCGGCCGCCCCGGCCGTGCTGGGCCGCCTGAAGCTGGTCAATCCGCCCGAAGGCGACCTGGTGCGCGGCGACGACGGCCTGTTCCGCCTGAAGGATGGCGGCAACGCCCAGCTCGACCCCACGGTGCAGGTGGCCGGCGGCGCACTCGAGGGCAGCAACGTCAATCCGGTCGATTGCATGGTCGATATGATCTCCCTGGCAAGGTCGTTCGACACGCAAATGAGCCTGTTGAAGAACGCCGAGAATAACGCCGCAAAAGCGACCCAGATCCTCGCTTTGAATTGATAGTTGCCCCGGCATAATTCTATTGTGCGTGGCGGTGTTCGCCTGCCACCAATAGGAGAATGCCATGATTCGTTCGCTGTACATCGCCAAGACCGGCCTGGAAGCCCAGCAGACCAACCTGGACGTCATTTCGAACAACCTCGCCAACGTCAGCACCAACGGCTTCAAGAAGTCGCGCGCCGTATTCGAGGACCTGCTGTACCAGAACGTGCGCCAGCCAGGCGCCCAGTCGTCGCAGCAGACCAACCTGCCATCGGGCCTGCAGATCGGCACCGGTGTGCGCACCGTCGCCACCGAGCGCATCCACACCCAGGGTAACCCGCAGCTGACCGGCAATGACAAGGACGTCATGGTCAACGGGCCCGGCTACTTCCCAGTCATGATGCCGGACGGCACCCAGGCGTATACCCGCGACGGCTCCTTCCAGAAAGACCAGAACGGCCAGCTCGTCACCTCGAGCGGCTTCGTGGTCCAGCCCGCCATCACCGTGCCGGCCAATGCCGAATCGATCAGCGTCGGCCGCGACGGCACCGTGTCGGTCAAGATCGCCGGCGAAACCGCGATGACCCAGATCGGCGCCCTGCAACTGACGACCTTCATCAATCCCGCCGGCCTCGAGTCGCGCGGCGAGAACCTGTACGTCGAAACCACCTCGTCGGGCGCACCGAACCTGAACGTGCCTGGCACCAATGGCGCAGGCAACCTGATGCAGGGTTATGTCGAATCGTCGAACGTCAACGTCGTCGAAGAGATGGTCGCCATGATCCAGACCCAGCGCGCCTACGAGATCAACAGCAAGGCGATCACGACGTCCGACCAGATGCTCCAGAAACTGTCGCAGCTCTAATCCAGTCCTCATGAAAACTCTGTCCCTGTCTTTCCTCGCAGCCGTGGTCCTGCTTGCCGGTTGCAACACCGCGCCGACCACCATCGTGCAAGGCCCGACCAGCGCCCGCCCGATGCTGGTGGAGACCGCGCCGGCCACCGACGGCGCCATCTTCAACGTCAACAGCTACCGCCCGATGTTCGAAGACCGCCGCGCGCGCCACATCGGCGACCTCTTGACCGTCAACATCAGCGAGCGCACCAGCGCCACCAAGACCGGCGCCAGCTCGGGCAACAAGACCGGCAGCGCCAGCTTCACCGCGCCTGGCCTGCTGGCCGGCACCATCGGCGCAGGCGTCGACCTGGAGTCGGGCACCAAGTATGCCGACGGCGACAACCAGAGCGCCTCGAACAACTTCAGCGGCACCATCGGCGTGACCGTCACCGAGGTTCTGCCGAACGGTAACCTGATCGTGGCCGGCGAAAAGCAGGTCGCGATGAACAAGGGCACCGAGTTCATCCGATTCTCGGGCATGGTCAGCCCGGACACGATCCAGGCCGGCAATACGGTGTCGTCGGCGGTGATCGCCGATGCGCGGGTCGAATACCGCACCAACAGCCGTCTCGACCGCGCCGAGGTGACCTCGATGCTGTCGCGCTTCTTCCTGTCGATGCTGCCGTTCTAATTTAAAGAGTCATTCATGCGTAAGATCACCGTCTTCATGCTGCTCGCCGCCGCGCTTGCGGGGACTGCTCCAGTGGCCCAGGCCGAGCGCCTGAAGGACCTGGCGACCATCGCCGGCGTGCGCCAGAACCAGTTGTCGGGCTACGGCATCGTCGTGGGCCTGGACGGCACCGGCGACCAGACCACGCAAACCCCGTTCACCGTGCAGTCGATCAAGGCGATGCTGCAGCAGAAGGGCATCAACCTGCCGGCCGGCGTCCAGCTGCAACTGAAGAACGTGGCGGCGGTGATGGTCACCACCTCGCTGCCGGCCTTCGCCCAGCCGGGCCAGACGCTGGACATCACCGTGTCGTCGATCGGCAACGCGAAAAGCCTGCGCGGCGGCACCTTGCTGATGGCGCCGCTGCACGGCGCCGACGGCCAGGTGTACGCGATGGCCCAGGGCAGCCTGGTGGTCGGCGGCGTCGGCGCGCAAGCCCCGGGCGGCGGCGCCCAGGTGCAGGTCAACCACCTGTCGGTGGGCCGCATCTCGGGCGGCGCGACCGTCGAGCGCGCGGTGGCGTCGAACCTCGGCGCGGACAACCAGATCCGCCTGGAACTGAAAGAGACCGACTTCGCCACCGCGGCGCGCGTGGTCGAAGCCGTCAACGACCAGTTCGGTCCCGGCGTGGCGACCGCCCTCGACGGCCGCGTGGTGCGCGTGCGCACCCCGTCGTCGAGCGACCAGCGCGTGGCCTTCCTGGGCCAGCTGGAACAGATCGACGTCAAGCAGCCGCTGGCCTCGGCCAAGGTGATCATGAATGCGCGCACCGGTTCGGTGGTGATGAACCAGGCCGTGATGCTGGAAAACTGCGCGATCTCGCACGGCAACCTGTCGGTGACGATCGGCGCCGACACGCAGGTGAGCCAGCCGAATCCGGGCACCCTGGGCGCCACCGTCGTGACCCAGAATCCGAGCGTCGAGATCAGGAAGGAACCGGGCCAGGTGCTCAACGTCAAGGGCGGCGCTTCGCTGGCCGAAGTGGTGAAGGCGATGAATTCGATCGGCGCCACCCCGCAAGACCTGCTGGCCATCCTGCAGGCGCTGAAGGCGTCCGGTTCGCTGCGCGCCGAACTTGAAATCATCTAATTCATTGAGCCACGCATGATCGCCTCGCGCCTCTCCAACGACCAGACCGCCAAGCTCGCGCTCGACACCAACAGCCTCAACGGCTTGCGGCAGAGCGCGAAGGATGGCTCGCCGGCCGCCCTCAAGGAAGCGGCGACCCAGTTCGAGGCGATGTTCATCAATATGATGATGAAGAGCATGCGCGACGCCACGCCGCAGGAAGGTCTGATGGACAACCAGCAGACCAAGACCTTCACCACCATGCTCGACCAGCAGATGAGCCAGAACCTGGCCAAGCGCGGCGTCGGCCTGGCCGACGTGCTGGTGCGCCAGCTGAGCTCGCAGCAGATGGGCCAGCAGGCGCTGGCGATCGGCGCCGACGGCGTGAGCGCCGGCGCAAGCACCGGCATGGGCACGCGCGGCCTGCCGGGCGCGATGAATGGCGCCGCCATGTACCAGAACAGCGCCGGCACGGAAGGCGCCGGCAAGGCGCCGGCGCTGCCGGCCACGCTCGAGAATGGCCGCACCCAGGCGCCGCACGTGCGCGCCTTCCAGGAAAAGCTGCACGAGCACGCCCACGCGGCCGAGCAGAGCACCGGCATCCCGGCCAAGTTCATGCTGGGCCAGGCCGCGCTCGAGACGGGCTGGGGCAAGCGCATGATCAAGAATGCCGACGGCACCAGCAGCAACAACCTGTTCGGCATCAAGGCCGGTCCGAGCTGGAAGGGCAAGGTCGCCACCGCCGTGACGACCGAGTACGTGAACGGCAAGCCGCAGACGAAAGTGGAGAAATTCCGCGCCTACGATTCGCCCGCCGATTCGTTCCGCGACTACGCCAGGCTGATCGCCAACAATCCGCGTTACGAAAAAGTCATTGCCAGCGGCGGCGACGCCGAAGCCTTCGCCAAGGGCCTGCAGCGCGCCGGCTATGCGACCGACCCGAATTACGCGGCCAAGCTGACCCGGTTGATCAAGAACTCGCTGGCCTGAAGCGCTGGCCCAGAAAAATGTCGTTACAAATGACCGTCAAGTTTTTCCAAAAGCTGCCGTAGACGGACTTGTTAAAGAGAGAAAAAAGTCATGAGTAGCCTTCTCGCCATCGGTAAGACCGGCCTGTACGCAGCCCAGGCGGCCCTGTCCACCACCGGCCACAACATCACCAACGCCAACGTGGCCGGCTACAGCCGCCAGGTGGTGGTGCAGGCCACCTCGGCCGCCCTGAACACCGGCGTCGGCTTCATGGGCACCGGCACCCAGATCGCGCAGATCAAGCGCTACAGCGACGACTTTTTGAACACGCAGGTGCGCAACGCCCAGGCCAGCAGCAGCGGCCTGGAATCGTATTATTCGCAGATCAAGCAGATCGACAACCTGCTGGCCGACACCACGTCGGGCCTGACCCCGGCGATGCAGGGATTCTTCAAGGGCGTGCAGGACATGGCCGCAAACCGCGCCTCGGTGCCGTCGCGCCAGGCCATGCTGTCGAACGCCGAATCGCTGGCCACGCGCCTGAACGGCCTGGATGCGCGCCTGGGCGAGATCCGCGAGGGCGTCAATTCCGAGATCGAGTCGAGCGTCACCGCGATCAACACCTACGCCCAGCAGATCGCCAAGCTCAACGAGCAGATCGGCAACTATGCCTCGTCGCCCCAGCGTCCGCCGAACGACTTGCTGGACCAGCGCGACCAGCTGGTGCTCGAACTGAACAAATACGTCAAGGCCACCGTGCTGCCGGGCGATAACAACAGCCTGACGGTTTCGATCGGCAATGGCCAGCCGCTGGTGGTGGGCCAGGATTCCTTCCAGCTGGCGACGATGCAGTCGCCGACCGACCTGACGCGCCTGGAAGTGGGCTATCAGGTCGGCGACAAGGTGTCGGTGCTGCCCGACGGCGCGCTGCCGGGCGGCAAGCTGGGCGGCGTACTCGATTTCCGCAGCAACACGCTGGACAAGGCCCAGAGCCAGCTCGGCAAGATCGCGATCGGCCTGGCCTTCGAGTTCAACCGCCAGCACGAGCTGGGCCTGGACCAGAACGGCGAGCCGGGCAAGGCCTTCTTCAACGAAGCGCCGGCCTACGTCGGCAAGAGCGTCAACAGCTCGCGGCTGAGCACGTCGGAACTGACGGCCAAGGTCGTCGATCCGTCCAAGCTGACCGACAACGACTACGAGGTCAAGTTCTCCGAAGGCCGCTACCACGTGGTCAGCCTGCCGGACCGCACCTCGGTCGGGTCGGTCGAGCCCGATGCCGACGGCAACGCCACCTTCGGGGTCGGCGGCGTGGAGATGAGCTTCTCGAAGAGCGCGCGCGAGGGCGACACCTTCCTGGTGCGCCCGACCATCAACGGCGCGGCCGACTTCAAGGTGCTGGCCACCGACGTGTCGCAGATCGCGGCCGCGGCTCCGGTCCTGAGCAAGGAACCCTTGACCAACACCGGCAGCGGCAAGATCAGCGAAGTCAAGGTCGAAAAAGAATTCCTGGACACGCCGCCCACGCTGCCGATCACGCTCACGTTCAATGCTGGCGCCGGCGACGAGCCCGGCACGCTGACGGGTTTTCCCGATGGCGAGCCTGTCTACAGGGTGGACGACAAGGGCGAGAAGACGCTGATCGAGGGCGACGTCCAGTTCGAAAATGGCGCCACCTACAGCTTCGGCGGCATCACCGTGACCATGACCGGCGCCCCGGGCGGCGGGGACAAGTTCGAGATTGCCGACAACAGCAGCGGCGTCGGCGACACCCGCAACATCGCGGCGCTGGGCGAGCTGCAGACCAAGAACATCTTCAACGGCGGCACCGCGACCATCCAGTCGTCGTACGCCCAGATGGTGAGCGAAGTCGGCAACAAGACGCGCGAAGTCCAGATCAATGCCTCGGCCAGCAATGCCCTGCTGGCGCAGGCGCAGGGCGCCCAGGCCGACGTCGCCGGCGTCAACCTGGACGAGGAAGCCACCAACCTGATCAAGTACCAGCAGGCCTACCAGGCGGCCAGCAAGGTGATGCAGATCGCCGGCACGATCTTCGATTCGCTGCTGTCGATCGGCCGCTAACGCCTGACCCCGAGCAAAGACCATCATGCGCATCAGTACCCTGAACCTGTACAACACTTCGACCAACCAGCTCAACAACCTGCAGTCGGCGCTGGCGCGCACGCAGATGCAGCTGTCGACCGACCGCCGCCTGTTGACCCCGGCCGACGATCCAGTGGCGTCGGCGCGCGCGCTGGAGGTGACTCAATCGCAGAACGTCAACGCCCAGTTCGCCACCAACCGCAGCAGCGCCAAATCGTCGATGGGCTTCGTGGAATCGGCGCTGCAGAACGCCGGCGACCTGCTGCAGGAAATGCAGCGGCTGACGGTGGATGGCGGCAATGGCGCCATGCTGCAGAGCGACCGCGAGAAGCTGGCCACCGAACTCGAGGGCCGCCTGGCCGACCTGCTGGGCGTGGCCAATACCGCCGACGGCGCCGGCGGCTACCTGTTCTCGGGCTTCAAGACCACCACCCAGCCGTTCACGGCGACGCCGACCGGCGCCGCCTACCAGGGCGACTCGGGCGTGCGCCAGCTGCAGGTGAGCGAGTCGCGCAAGGTCCCGCTGTCGGCTTCGGGCAGCGCCGTGTTCGAGTCGATCCCGACCGGCAACGGCACGTTCCAGACCAAGGCCGATACCGACAATACCGGCGCCGCCATCATCTCGTCGGGTTCGGTGGTCGACCGCAAGGGACTGGACGGCAGCAAGTACGAGATCGTGTTCGACGTGAGCGCGGACACGCCGCCGGTGACCACCTACTCGGTGTACCGGACCGATCCGAGCAGCGACGAGCCCCTCCAGGAAGGCGTTCCCTACAAGGAAGGCCAGCAGATCGCCTTCGGCGGCATGGCGATGGACATCAAGGGCGTGCCGGCAGCCGGCGACAAGTTCAGCGTCGAGCCGAGCCAGAAGCAGTCGGTGTTCACCACCGTGACCGACCTGATCAAGACGCTGCGCATGCCGGGCGACGGCGCGGCAGGCAAGGCGGCGCTGACCAACCAGCTCAACTCGGCGCTCGACAACCTCAAGAACGCCCACGACAACGTGCTGACCGTGCAGGCCTCGGTCGGCGCCCACATGAACGAACTCGACTACCTGGACAGCGCCGGTTCCGACCTCGACATCCAGTATGCGACCACGCTGGACGACCTGCAGGGGCTGGACACGGTCAAGGCCATCTCGGACTTTTCCCAGCAACAGCTGACCCTGCAGGCGGCGCAGATGTCGTTCAAGACGATGTCGGGGCTGTCGCTGTTCAACGTCATCTGATCAGCGCGCCGCCACCGGCTTCGGCGGCGTCTTCGCATTCACTTTCGGCGGCTTGGTCGCCTCCCTGATCTCGGCGCCG
The DNA here is from genome assembly GCF_050434365.1 of Massilia sp. UYP32. Lineage (NCBI taxonomy): Bacteria > Pseudomonadati > Pseudomonadota > Betaproteobacteria > Burkholderiales > Oxalobacteraceae > Massilia > Massilia sp. UYP32. Next base: position 118,674 of record NZ_JBNDIK010000003.1, on the reverse strand, counting down.
CAATTGGTGTCCGGCGCCTTGTCGACGTTAATCAGCGGCAGCAGGGCGGCCAGCGGATTCACGGTGGCCAGCGCCACGGCCGCGCCGGCCTTCAGCGCCAGCGGACCCGCCTGCGGTCCGACCTTCGGCTCGGTGAAGGTGCCGCGCGCATACAGCGGCGTGCGCAGCGACAGCACGCGCGCGCCCTTGGTTTTCGGCCGCACGTCCAGGTCCAGGCGTTCGCTGGCCAGGTCGACGTAACCCGACATGTTCACCACCGCATCCTCGCTGTCGAGCACGAAGCGGTCGATGTTGGCGCGGCCATTGCGCACCGTGGTCTGGGCCGCCACGCAATTGAGCATCATCTGCTTGTCGCCGAAGATCTTGACGAAGATGGCGTTGGCCACGTTCAGGCCGGCCAGTTCGAGCATGAACTGGCTGACCGTGCCCTCGGTGACGACGGCATTGATTTCGCCGTGCGAGGTGCCCAGCATGGCCGCCACCGTATTGCCCTTGCCGGCCAGCACGCCGTCGCCATTGACCTCGCCGAAGCTGGCCTGCATCGACTGCAGCTTGGGGAACAATTCGCGGATCTTGAGGCCGCGCGCCGCCAGGCGGGCCCCGGCGTCCAGCGTCTTGCCGCTACCGTCGAGGCGGATGTTGGAGGTGATGCGCCCGCCCGCCATGCCGAAGCTGAGCGGGGTGAGGGTGAGCACCTTGTTCTTCATGCGGATGGTGGTCTCGAGGTCTTCCAGCGGAATGTCATGGGTGCGCACGATGCGCTTGCCGGAGAATTTGACGTCGGCATCCAGCGCTCCCCACTTCTCGGTATTGAACCCTTCCACCGGCAAGGCCTTGCCGGGCGGCGGCGCCTTGATGCGGCCCGCTTCCTTGGTGCCGGCGCCGGTGTCGGCGCCGACGGTCGGCCCCAGGTCGGCCAGGCGCAGTTGCTTGGAGGTCAGGGCGCCGCTCAGGAACGGGCGCGGCTTGCGCTGGGCATAGGTCAGGGTGCCGGCGAGGTCGCTGGCGCCGACCTTGCCGGTGAAGTCTTTATACGTGAAGCTCCAGAAGTCGCCGTCCTTCTTGCCCAGCAGTTCGCCGCGGGTCGAGTAGGGCGGGGTTTCCGGCAGCAGCACGCCGGTCAGGCCGTACAGGTCGGCCATGCTGGCGCCGGCCAGCTCCATCTTGAGGGCGAAGCCGGACGGCGAGCGCGGATCGCGGACTACGCCGCGCAGGCCGAGCTTGTTCTGGCCGGCGCTGGCCTCGGCCTCGATCGGGAAGGTGATGTCTTCGCCGGTCAGCGACAGCACCGCGCCGGCCTTGCCGCCGCCCGTGATCTTCGCCTTGTTGTAGGTGCCCGACAGGGTGAAGGCCAGGCCGTACGGCGGCACGCCCGCGGCCGGCGCGGGTTGCTGGCCGTCGATCGTGCGCGCGTCCGCGCGCAGGTCGATGCGGAGCGGCTCGTCCGCATAGCGCAGCTTGCCGCTGTTGAAGGACAGGCGCTGGATGTCGACATTCCACTGTGACGGGCCGTTGTCCTTGAAGGTCCAGGAGTTGCGGCCATCCTCGAGCCGCTGCACGGCGATGTCGGGGGCCGCCAGGCGCAGGTCGGTGATGACGACGTCCTTGCGCAGCAGCGGCAGCACGTGCAGGCCCACCTCGACGCGCTGCGCCCCGGCCATTTGCGGGCCGACCGTGCTCCAGGTCGGGTTGCTCATGGTGACGTCGTTGGCGCTGATGTACGGGCGCGGCACGTAGCGTCGCCAGCCGCGTTCGCTGTCCAGTCCGCGCTGGAACTTGACGTCCAGGTCGCCCCGGATCGCGAATTCACGGCCCGTGGTTTCCGATACCTTGCGGTTGATATACGGCCGCAGCATATTCCAGTCGAACAGCAGGAAGAAGAGGATCACGATGACCGTGATTCCAAGCAGGATCCAACCCACGATCTTGAGAGGTCTAGATGTTTTCATGTCGATAGCGGCCACATGCATGGCTTGGTGGAGGCGCTACGCCCTAGGATGTTCAGGCTACCCCTGCCGTGCGCTTTTGTTTGTTGGCTAAGTAGCATTACGGGCCAAAAGGTGGCGTTTCAGGCATGCGGCATCGAAGGGGGAGAAGCGTTGACGATCTGGTTGGCATGAATATACACTGTTATATATCGCGTTATGGAGATTGCCGATGTCGGATTTATTGAAAGAGCTGGGCCCGACCTTCCTGGGCAGCCGCCTGAAGCGCCTGGGCGAACGGATGCAGGCGGGGGCCGCCAGGGTCGCATCGGATGCGGGCTTGCCGGTGCAGCCGGCCCACATGCCGCTGCTGGCCGCGCTCGACGGCCAGGCGCTGACCATCGGGCAACTGGTCCAGGTGGTCGGCGTCAGCCAGCCCGGCATCACGCGCGGCATCGGCCAGTTGGCCGACCTGGGCCTGGTCGAGTCGCAACAGGACAGGGACGGCGATGGGCGCCAGCGCACCATTTCGCTGACTTCCGAGGGCAATGCCGTGCTGGCGCGCGCCAAGCTGTATGTGTGGCCGCAGATCGGCGAGGCGGTCAAGACCTTGTTCGGCGGCCGGCCTGAAGAGTTCATGGAGCAGATCGCCGCCATCGAGGCGGCGCTGGCGGAGCATTCCATCGATGCGCTGGCCGCGCGCTCGACGCCGCAACTTCTCACGATCCACGAGTTCAGCGACGAGCTGGCAAGTCACTTCCACGACATCAACGCCGAATGGATCAACGCCATGTTCAAGCTCGAGGCGACCGACCGCGAGGTGCTGGAAAATCCGCGCGCGAAGATCGTCGACCCGGGCGGCGTGATCCTGTTCGTGGAAGCGCGCGGACTGGGCATCGTCGGCACCTGCGCGCTGCAAAAGACCGGCGCGCGCAGTTTCGAGCTGACCAAGATGGGCGTGCGCGAAAGCGCGCGCGGCCTGAAGGCCGGCGAATTCCTGCTCGAGGCGATGATCGCCCGCGCCATGGGGCTCGGGGCCGAACCGCTCTACCTGCTCAGCAACGCCCGGTGCGCCGCCGCCATCCACCTGTACGAGAAGCTGGGTTTTGAACACGACGCCGGCATCATGGCGGACTACGGCGCGCGTTATGCGCGCTGCGACGTGGCGATGCGCTACCGCGCGCCGGCGCGCTAAGCGAGGAAAAACTCCAGCCCGCGCGCCATGGCCGGGAACATCGCCGAGCCATGGTTTTCATGCGCCAGCAGGTGGAACCGGACCCGTGCCAGCGTCTGGTCCGCCTGCAGCCGCTCGGCGAGCTCGCGCGCCTCGTCGACCATGCGCCGCCTGGCCGCGATCGCCTGGCGGCCTTCCAGCGCGGCGCCGTTCGCCGCCGGCTGTTCCAGCTCGCCCACGGCCAGCATCAGGGAGGGTTTCGACGGCAGGGAAGCAAGGCGTTTGGCGAATCCCTCCATGCCCGCCAGCACCGCGCGTTCGCCATACCAGATCGACGGGCTGGCCGCGAGATAGGTCTGGAACATCGCGGGGCGGGTGAGCAGCGCGTGCAGCGTGCACAGGCCGCCGTACGAATGCCCGTACAGCGCCTGGCGCGCCGGGTCGAGCGGCGCCAGCGTCGCCACCAGCGGTTTCAGTTCTTTCTCGATGAAGTCGAGGAACAGGTCGGCGCCGCCTTCGGTCGCCGGTCCCGCCTTGCCGGTCGGCGGCGTGTAATCGCGGCCGCGCGCGCTGCTGTAGGGCTGGTCGCCGGCATAGCCGATGCCGACGATTACCGGTGGCGTCTGGCCGGTGACGCGGCTGCGCACGCCGGCGCTGCGCGCCATGAGCGTCAGGGTCGGGAAGGTGGCGTTGCCGTCCAGCGCATACAGCACCGGATGCCCCGCGGCGGGCGCCGCGCCGGGCGGCACGGCGACGAAGATGCGGTAGTGCTGGCCGGTGATGGCGGATGTCAGGTCATGTTGCCGGGCCAGCGGCAGGGTGGCGGTCTGCCACCCTTCGGCGGCGCGCGCCAGCGGCGCGGCGAGGCCGGCCAGGGTGGTAACGGCGGCGGCGCCGAGCAGGCGGCGGCGAAGCAGGGAATCGGGCATATGCAACAAGATGAATGAGAATTATTCTCATTCTAACCTTGTTTCCTGTGATCAGCCAGGCGCCGGCACCACCGGCGCCGGTTGCGCCGGGGCCGCTCCCGCCGCTCCCGGCTGTGGATTGCCGGCGCGCGGCAGCGACCGGGTGGTTTCGATGCCCTGGTTGAACAGGTTGACGATCGGCGCGCTGAGGTAGGGCAGGGCCAGGCTCAGGGTCAGGAAGCCCACGCCCAGCGTGATCGGGAAACCGATGCCGAAGATGTTCAGCTGCGGTGCGGCGCGCGTCAGGATGCCGAGGGCGACCTGCGTGATCAGGAGGGCGGCGATGATCGGCATCGCGATCTGCAGGCCGGCCGAGAAGATGCGTCCGCCCCAGCGCGCCAGTTCCAGCGCCGCGTTGGACGAAAACGGCGTCTCGGTGATCGGCATGGTGACGAAGCTTTCGGCCAGCGCCTCGAGCAGCACCAGGTGGCCGTTCACGGCCAGGAAGGCCATGGTCGCGACCAGGGCCATGAACTGGCTGATGGCCGACGAACGTCCGCGCGTGCTGGGATCGAAGAACATGGCGAAGCCCAGGCCCATGGTCTGGCTGGCCACCTCGCCAGCGTACTCGACGGCGGCGAACACGAGGCGCATGGCGAAGCCCATCGCCAGCCCGATGATCATTTCCTTGACCAGGATGAGCAGGCCCGCCCATGACGTGGGATCGGCTGCCGGCACCGCCGGCACCAGCGGCGCGATCACCAGCGCCAGGAACACGCCGAGCAGGACCTTGACGCGCAGCGGTACGCCGGCGTTGCCGAACAGCGGCGCGGCGGCGATCAGCCCCAGGATGCGCGACAGCGGCCACAGCAGGGCGGCGATCCAGGCGTTGATCTCGACCGAGGTCAGCGTCAGCACGCGGGCCTTACCCGATCAAGCCCGGAATCCCGGTGAACACCTGGCGCATGTAGTCGAGCATCACCGACAGCATCCACGGCCCGGCCACCACCAGGGCGACGAATACGCCGACCAGCTTCGGGATGAAGGACAGGGTCGCTTCGTTGATCTGGGTCGCGGCCTGGAAGATGCTGATGATCAGGCCGATGATCAGCGCCACCAGCAGCAGCGGGGCCGAGATCATCAGCGTCACTTCCATGGCCGTGCGGCCCATCGTCATCACGCTTTCGGGTGTCATGGCCGCCTCCTCAGTAGAAACTCTGGGACAGCGAGCCCAGCAGTAACTGCCAGCCGTCGACCAGCACGAACAGCATCAGCTTGAACGGCAGGGCGATGACGGCGGGCGACATCATCATCATGCCCATCGCCATCAGCACCGACGCCACCACCATGTCGATGATCAGGAAGGGGATGAAGATCGCGAAGCCGATCTGGAACGCCGTCTTCAGTTCGCTGGTGACGAAGGCCGGAATCAGGACCCGCAGCGGAATGTCTTCGGGCCCCTGCAGCGCTTCGGAACGCGAGATCTTGACGAACAGCGCCAGGTCGGACTGGCGCGTCTGCTTGACCATGAACTCCTTGAGCGGCACCGCACCGCGGTTCATGGCATCGGTCATCTGGATCTCGTTGCGCTGCAGCGGCAGATAGGCCTCGCTGTAGATGCGGTCGAACGTCGGTCCCATCACGAAGAAGGTCAGGAACAGCGCCAGCCCCACCATCACCTGGTTCGGCGGCGCGGTCTGGGTGCCCAGCGCCTGGCGCAGCAGCGACAGCACGATGATGATGCGGGTGAACGCCGTCATCATCAGCAGCGCGGCCGGCAGGAAGGTGAGTGAGGTCAGCAGCAGCAGGGTCTGGACCGGCAGCGAGTACGACGTGCCGCCGCCCGGCGCCGGGCTGCTCTGGAATGCCGGGATGCCGGGCTGGGCCGCCGCGATCAGCGGCAGGGCCAGTGCGCCGGCCAACAAAAGGTGTTTAGCTCGCATTGCGTTTGTCGATCGTCTTCTTGAGCCAGTCCGAGAAGTGAGTGGCCGGGAGTGCGCCGTGGGCGGCGGTCGGGGCCAGTTCGCCTTCCTGGCGCGGCATGGTATGCAGGGCGTTGACGCGGCCCGGCGCGGCGCCGACCACGATCCACTGGTCGCCGACTTCGACCACCATGATGCGTTCGCGACCGCCCAGGTTCAGGGCGCCGACCACGCGCAGGTTGGCGCTGCCGCCGCCCATCCTGGGACCGAAGCGTTTCATCATCCAGGCCAGGCCGGCCAGCAGGCCGAGCACCAGCGTCAAGGCCATGATGGTCTTGAGCAGGCCGCCCGCGCCGGGGCTGGCGGTGGACGAGGTGGGCATCGGGGCGGGCATCGACACACGCGGGGCTTCGCTCAGCGGCGCGGGGGACGTGGGCGACACGGGCGCAGTGGCGACCGGCGGGGTGGTATCGGTGGTCGCGGCGGCATCGCCCGGCAGCGGGGCGGTCGGCGGGGCTGTCGCGGTGGGCGTGGTCGCCGGGGCCGGCACGGCCGGCGCAGGTGGACGGCCGGTGGTAGTTTCGCCGGGACGGCGCGGGGTTTCGGCGTCCTCGTGGGCGGCCGGGGCCGGCGCGGTCGAGGTGCCGGCCATGCTGGCCGGCGTCGCCGGCTTCGAGGTGGTGTCGGTGGTTTGCTGGGCGAAGGCCAGGCAGGGGGCGAGCAATAACGAGGCGGTGAAGGCTCGTAGGGTGGGCGGCTTCGCCGCCCACGCGTCCAGCCAGCGCACGCACAGCCCCTTGTGTGGCAAGAAGACGTTCGTTGAACGCGTGGACGGCAAAGCCGTCCACCCCACGGCAGGGAAGTGATCAGAGGCAGGGGCGCGCGGCAGGGTCATTTATTCAGTTTGCGAATCCGTTCAGATGGCGTGATGATATCAGTGAGTCGGATCCCGAACTTGTCATTCACGACCACCACCTCGCCCTGGGCGATCAGGCAGCCGTTGACCAGCACGTCCATCGGCTCGCCGGCCAGGCCGTCCAGCTCGACCACCGAGCCCTGCGCCAGTTGCAGCAGGTTCTTGATGGCGATCTTGGTGCGGCCCAGTTCCACCGTCAATTGCACCGGGATGTCGAGAATGAAGTCGATGTCGTTCGGCGTCTCGTTGCGCGCGCCCTTGTTCGAGAAATCCTTGAACACGGCGGCAGCCGCGGCCGGGGCGGTCGCCTGCTGCTGTTGCTGGCGCTCGAGCGCCGCGGCTTCTGCCGCGGCCTGCTCGGCGATCGCCGCGCCCCAATCGTCGTCGATGTGGTCCTGGTCTTCCTGGTTGTCCGACATGGTGTTCTCCTGTATTGCTTCTTGCTTCGGCCGGCGCCCTGCGCCTGGCCAATCATATCGATTACTTGCTGAAGGTGTCGCTATTGGCGAGCAGCTTCTCGACCTTCAGCGCATATTGCCCGTTGTGCACGCCGTAACTGCAATCCATCACCGGCACGCCGTCGACCGTGGCTTGCAGCATGTCGGGCACCACGATCGGGATCACGTCGCCGATCTTCATGTTCAGGATCTCGTCGAAGTTCGCCTTGCCGTTGCCCAGCACCGCGACCAGCTCGACCTCGGCGACCTGGATCTGTTGCGTCAGCAGGCGCACCCAGCGCTTGTCGACTTCCAGCGCTTCGCCCTGGATGCTCGAGGTCAGCGCGTCGCGGATCGGCTCGATCATCGAGTAGGGCATGCAGAAGTGGATCTGGCCCGACACCGAGCCCAGCTCGACCGTGAAGGTGCAGGACACCACGACTTCGTTCGGGGTCGCGATGTTGGCGAACTGCGTGTTCATCTCGGAGCGGATGTACTCGAACTCGATCGGATACACCGGCTCCCACGACTTGCCGTAGGCCTCGAACACGATGTCGAGGATGCGCATGATGATGCGCTGCTCGGTCTGGGTAAAGTCGCGGCCCTCGACGCGGGTATGGAAGCGCCCGTCGCCGCCGAACAGGTTGTCCACCAACAGGAACACCAGGCCCGGATCGAACACCATCAGGGCGGTGCCGCGCAGCGGCTTCATGTGGATCAGGTTCAGGTTGGTCGGGACCACCAGGTTGCGGATGAACTCGCTGTACTTGGAGACCCGCACCGAGCCGACCGAGACCTCGGCGCTGCGGCGCAGGAAGTTGAACAGGCCGACCCGCAGATACCTGGCGAAACGCTCGTTGATGATCTCGAGCGTCGGCATGCGGCCGCGCACGATGCGCTCCTGCGTTGCCAGGTTATAGGTGCGTACCCCCGAGGTGTCTTCAGGCGTCGCAATGTCGTCCTGATCGCCGTTGACCCCTTTTAAGAGGGCATCGACTTCTTCCTGTGAGAGGAAATTATCGGCCATGTTTCTTCGTGTTTACTGAATGCTTACTGGATGATGAACGAAGTGAATAATACGTCGGACACTTCCTGTTCGTCGCCATGTTTCTCGAACGGCTCGGTGATCGCCGCCTGGATGTCGGACGCCAGTTGCTGCTTGCCCTCTACCGTATTGATTTCGGACGCTTTTTTGCTCGACAACAGGAGCAGCACGCGGTTGCGCACGATCGCCATATTGTCTTTTACCATGGTCGCCTGTTCGGCGCCGTCGACCTGCAGGGTGAACTGTACCTGCAAATACTGCTCGCCGTTCTCGGGCTGCAGATTGACGGTGAAGGCCTCGATCGGCACGTATTCCGGCTTGGAGTCCGGATCTTTCTTTTTCTTCTTCCTGGTTTCCTTGGCCGGGGCTTCTTCTTCGCCATGGGCGGCCGAGGACTGGCTGAAATACCAGCCGCCGCCGGCGCCCGCGCCAAGCACGAGGATCGCGGCGAGGATCATGATGATGAGCTTTTTCTTCGAGCCGGCCGGCGCCGCTGCTGCAGCCGCGTCCGCTTTCGGATCAGCCTTCATTTTCGGATTCGCTTTCAAAATAGGTCTTCAGTGCTGGTTAATGGGTACAACATTATGGCATTGTCGCGGAAAGATGCACCCGGGCAAGCCTAGAAAAGAGGGAGGAAGAGGCAGTAAATCCGGAATTGTTGCAGGCGCGCGATGACGGAATGGAAAAGGGCGGCCGTCGGGCCGCCCCTTGCGCGCCGTCCCGGCCGGATTACGCGAACAGGTCGACCATTCCGCGCTCGCCCAGGCCCACGGTGCGGGTGCGTGGCGCGACTTCGTTCACTGCGGGCTCGCCCTCGTTGCCGGCGCCAGCGCCGGCCAGGTTGCCATTGGCGCCCGTGCCGCCGGACGCACGGCGTTGGTCATCCTGTTGCTGCTGGCGTGCGCCGGCGTCGACCGTCGCGTTATTCAGGGCGATGCCGCTCTCGCTCATCATCTCGCGCAGGCGCGGGAGGGCGTTTTCCAGGGCCTGGCGCACTTCCAGCTGCTCGGCCGAGAAGGCCACGCTGGCCTGGTCGTTGCTCACGTTGAGCACGATCTGGACCGGGCCCAGGTCGGGCGGGTTCAGGGTCAGGGTGGCGGCCTGCTCCTTGCCGACCATGTAGACGATGCGCTGGCTGACCTGGTTGTCCCAGGCCTGGCTGCCCACCCGGGCCGGGATGCGGTCGCCCGGCACGGCGGCCGGGTTGCCGACCGCGTCCGCCATCTTGGCGGCCTGGGCCTGCAGCTGGGCCAGCGGGGCCGGGGCTTCCTCGACCGCCGTTGCCAGTTGCTGCTGGCTTTCGCGCAGCTGGGTCTGGAACTGGGCGGCATCCTGCTGACCTTCCGGCAGGGCGCCGGCCTGGACCTGGGGCGCGTTCGGGTCGACCGGGGCACGCTGCACGCCGGCGGCCAGCGAGACGCCTTTGCCGAGCTCGTCGGTGACGGCGGCGCCGGCCGCGGCGTCACCGGCCGCGCTGCCGGCCGCGCCGGTCATGTGCTCCAGCGCGCTTTCCAGCGCCTTCGATTGCAGGTCGCCGGCAGCGGCCGCGTCGAGCGGCACGGCAGCGGCGTCGGCGCTTGCGGGCCTGGTCAGGCTGGCCATGAAGGCCAGCATGTCGGTGACCGGCGTCGTGGCCGCGGCGGCGGCTTCGGCCGCGCCGGATTCTTCCGCGCCCTCGGCGGACGCGGTCTTCGCTTCGCCTTCGTGGCTGGCCGGCTTGACGCCGGACTTGGCCTGTTCGCGCACCGGCTCGCGGTTGGTGGGCTTGTCGGCGGCATTCGGTTTCGATTGCTGCTGCGCGGCCGGCTTCGGCTGCTGGGCAGCCGGGGTCGGCGCCTGCGGCTGCGGCGCCTGCTGGCGCGCCGCCAGTTCGCGCGACAGGGTGGCGCCGAAGGCGCCATTGTTGCGTGCGCTGTCGGCCAGCCGGTCCTGACTCGCACTGCGTGGCGCGCTGGCATTGGCGCCCGTGGTCTGGAACAGGAGATTCGTGGTCTGCGTCGTCATGATTCGCTCAGCGTTGTTTGTAGCGGGCGCCACGCGCCGCGTGGTCGTCCATCAGTTTCTGGTCGCGCTTGTTCTGCACCTTGAGCGCTTCGCTCGCGGCGCGTTCGTTCAGCGTGCGATACGACAAGCGCTTGCGTTCGCTTTCCTGCAAAGTCTTGCGCTCGGATTCCGCCTTGAATTGGGCATGCTTCAACACGTCGCGCTGGCCATTCAAGGCACTGTCCAGCTTGCCAATAAAGGCAACGAAGTTGTGGTACGCGAAAGGCGTGATGCCGGCCACCTGGGCGGCATCGAGCTTGCGCGCATATTCGTCGCGGTAGCCGACCAGCATTTCCAGCTTCTGTTCGGCTTCCTCGACCAGTTTGTTGGCCGCGCCCAGGCGCTTGGCGGCAGCATCGGAATCCTTCTGCGCCAGGTCGATCAGTGTTTCAAGTGCGGATAATTGGGCCATGGTGCAGCGATTTTAACGCTGGACAATTCTCGCCGATCAGTTGAATAGCGAGGAAAGTTGCCCCAAGCTCTGGGGAAGCGTGGCGTTGTCGTGGATTTCCTGGCACAGGAATTCTTCGATGGCCCCATGCTTCGCGATGGCCTGGTCGAGCACCGGATCGCTGCCGGCGGCATAGGCGCCGACATTGATCAGGTCGCGCGAGCGTTGATAGCGCGAATACAATTGTTTGAGCTTGCGCGCCGCCAGCTGGTGTTCGTGCGTCGTGATCGAGTGCATCGCGCGCGAAATCGACTGCTCGATGTCGATCGCCGGATAATGCCCGGCCTCGGCCAGGTGGCGGTTGAGCACGATGTGGCCGTCGAGAATACCGCGCGCCGCATCGGCGATCGGATCCTGCTGGTCATCGCCCTCGGACAGCACGGTATAGAAAGCCGTGATCGAGCCGCCGCCTTCCAGGCCGTTTCCGGCCCGTTCCACCAGCACCGGCAGCTTGGCGAACACCGATGGGGGATAACCCTTGGTGGCCGGCGGCTCGCCGATCGCCAGCGCGATCTCGCGCTGCGCCATCGCGTAGCGGGTCAGCGAATCCATGATCAGCATCACGTTCTTGCCCTGGTCGCGGAAATGTTCGGCGATCGCCGTGGCGTAGGCCGCCCCCTGCAGGCGCAGCAGCGGCGGCGAGTCGGCCGGGGCCGCCACGACGGCCGAGCGGGCGCGGCCTTCGGGGCCCAGGATCTGGTCGATGAATTCCTTGACCTCGCGGCCACGTTCGCCGATGAGTCCGACCACGATGACGTCGGCTTCGGTATACCGTGCGATCATCCCGAGCAGCACCGATTTGCCGACGCCGGTGCCCGCGAACAGGCCCAGGCGCTGGCCACGGCCCACGGTCAGCATCGCATTGATGGCGCGCACGCCGACGTCGAGCGTGTCCTTGATCGGCGCGCGGTCGAGCGGATTGACCGGCCGCGCATTGAGCGGTCCCACCTCGCTCGTGCCGAGCGGGCCGAGGCCGTCGAGCGGGCGGCCGGCGCCATCGACCACGCGGCCCAGCAGCTGCATGCCGACCGGCAGGTGGCGCGCGCGGTCTTGCGGACGCCGGCGCCCGTGCGGCACGGTGCCCGGCGGCGGCAGCACGCTCTCGACCGGGAAGACGCGCGAACCGGGCACCACGCCTTCGGTATCGCTTTGCGGCATCAGGAACAGGCGTTCGCCCTCGAAGCCGACCACTTCGGCCTCGATGAAGCCGCTGGCGGTGGGGATCGTGGCGGCGGCGCCGACCGCGAGGCGCAGGCCGACGCATTCCATCACCAGCCCGGCCACGCGCGTGACGCGGCCCGACACTTGCAGCGGATCGGCGAAGCTGACCAGGGTGTCGCAATCGCGCAGGAAGGATTTCCAGCGCCCGGTGTGCGGGTCGCCGCTGCCAGTGCCTTCCTGGTGGTGCTGGTGGTCGTCCATCAGTCGCCCAGCCATTCGACGTTGGCGCCCAGCGCGTGGGTCAGGCGGTTCCAGCGCGCCGCGGCTTGGGCGTCGATCTGGTTAGTAGCGGTCTCGACCTTGCAGCCGCCGCGCGCGATGGAACCGTTCTCGACGATGCGCCAGCCGCCCTTGCTCAATTCCTCGGCCATGCCATGGCGCACCAGTTCGGCATCCAGCGGGTTCAGGGTGAGCACGGCCGGCTGTTGCAGCACGGGCAACTGGTCGATGGCGTCGCGCACCACCGACAGGATCAGTTCGGGACGCACGTCGAAACCGGTGCGCACCATACCGCGCGCCAGGCGCAGGGCCAGTTCCAATACGTCGCGCGCGATGGTCTCGTCGGCCTGGGCGATGGCGTCGCCGAAGCTGGCGGCCACCTGGCGCAACTGCGCCAGCTCGGCCGCGGCTTCGCGCTGGCCGGCCTCAGCGCCTTCGGCGTAACCTTGTGCGCGGCCCTCGTGATGGCCCTGGGCGCGGCCTTCTTCCAGCCCTTGCGCGAAGCCTTCCTGGCGCGCCGCTTCGCGCATCGCTTCCAGTTCTTCGACGCTCGGCAGGGAAAATCCCGGCGGCAGGGCGGGCGTGGCGTCAGCAGAAGGGGAGGCGCTGGACGCGGCCGCGGCCTCGGCCGCGCGGCGTGCGAGCGTGCTGGGACGATCGTCGCCGAACGACGCCATTTCCCAGCGCTGGTAGGCGCTCTGCTGTTCTTTCGGTATTGCCATCAGACGAACGAATCCTCACCTTTTCCGCCCAGCACGATCTGGCCTTCGTCCGCCAGGCGGCGCACGATCTGCAGGATCTGCTTCTGCTGCGATTCTACTTCGGACAGGCGCACCGGACCCTTCGATTCCAGGTCTTCGCGCATCATTTCGCTGGCACGCTGCGACATATTCTTGAAGATCTTCTCGCGCAAGTCCTGCGAGGCGCCCTTGAGCGCGATGATCAGCATCTCGGACTGCACTTCACGCAACAGCAACTGGATGCCGCGGTCGTCGATGTCGATGATGTTGTCGAACACGAACATCTCGTCCATGATCTTCTGCGCCATGTCGTTGTCGTAGTTCTTGATATTGTCCATCACGGCTTGCTCTTGCTCGCCGCTCATGAAGTTCAGGATCTCGGCCGCGGTACGCACGCCGCCCAGCGAGGACTTCTTGATGTGTTCATTACCCGACAACAGCTTGGTCAGCACGTCGTTCAGCTCGCGCAGGGCGGCCGGCTGCACGCCGTCCAGCGTGGCGATGCGCAGCACGACGTCGTTGCGCAGTCGTTCGGTAAAGTTTGCCAGAATTTCGCAGGCCTGGTCGCGTTCGAGGTGGACCAGGATGGTGGCGATGATCTGCGGGTGCTCGTTGCGGATCAGCTCGGCCACCGAGACCGAGTCCATCCACTTCAGGCTCTCGATGCCCGAGGCGTCCTTGCCGCCGAGAATGCGGTTCAGCAAGACTGCCGCCTTGTCGTCGCCCAGCGCCTTGGTCAGCACCTGGCGGATGTACTCGTCCGAATCGAGGCCGACGGTCGAGTGCAGATTGGTCTCTTCGACGAACTCTTCGAGCACCGTGACCACCTGGCCGTGCTGCACCGCCTTCATCTGCGCCATCGCGGCGCCCAGCTTGAGCACTTCGCGCGGGCCGAGGAACTTCATCACCTCGGCCGCTTCGGCTTCACCCAGGGCCAGCATCAGGATTGCCGCCTTGTTCGTGCCGTCCTTGTCTTTATCACTCATTTGAACCCAACCATGCCTTGATGACGTTTGCGACGATGCGCGGATCTTCGTTTGCCAGGTCTTTCGCCAACTTCAGGTTGGCGCGGTAACCCATGTCCCGGCGAATCTTCTCTTCTTCCTCGAGGTCTTCCTCGTCTTCTTCGGCTTCCTCTTCGCCTTCCCCGCCTTCGGTCTTCTCGTCTTCCTTCGGCTCTTCCGGGATGGCGGTGGCTTCGTCGAACTTCTTGATCGCCGGACGCAGCAGCGGTCGCAGGAAGCGGTAGTACAGGAAGGCGATCACGGCGAACACGAAAGCGTAGCGGGCCAGGTCCTTGAACAGCGGCATATTCGCCGGGTCACGCCACCAGTCCGGTTCTACCACCGGATCGGCCGGCTTGTCCACACCGTCGAACGGTGCGTTGGTCACGTTCAGGGTGTCGCCGCGGGCCTGGCTGTAACCCATCGCCTGCTTGACCAGCTCGTTGATCTGGGCCACTTCGTTGGCCGCGAGCGGACGCACGGTGACCTTGCCGGTGGCCGGGTCGACGATGCGGCGGTAGTTCACCACCACGCCGACCGTCAGGCGCTTGATGCCGCCCATCGGACGCTGTTCGTAGCGGATGGTCTTGTCGACTTCGAAGTTGGTGGTTGAATTCTTGGTGCTCGGGCCGGTCGCGGCAGGCGCTTCGGCCGGCGGCTCGCCGTCGATCGGCGCGGTGTTCACGCCCGGCGGCTGGTTCGACAGCGCGCCCGGGATGCCCGACGGGCCGGCGCCGGCGCCTTGGGTTTCCGAGGTCTGCTGGCTGCGGATGGCCTGCGGCTCGGGCGGCGAGTTCGGCTTGTACATCTCGGCCGCGGTATCGACCTGGGCGAAGTCCACCTCGGCGGTCGCTTCGGCGCGCACATTGCCCTCGCCGACCAGTGGCTTGATGATCGATTCGACCTGCTTGATGATGTTCTGCTGGACCTGGTCGACGTATTTCAGCTGGGTCGGGTCCAGGGTCTTGCCGCCCGCGCCCTTGTTGGCCTGCTCGGACAGCAGGGTGCCGTTCTGGTCGACCACGGTCACGTTGCCGATGGTCAGTTCAGGCACGCTGGACGCGACCAGGTGCGAGATGGCGCTGACCTGGCCCTGGTCCAGGGCGCGGCCCGGCTGCAGGTTGAGCAGCACCGAGGCAGTCGGCTTTTGCTGGTCGCGCACGAACACGGACGGCTTCGGCAGCGCCAGGTGGACGCGCGCGGCGCTCACCGAGCCCAGCGACTGGATCGAACGCGCCAGCTCGCCTTCGAGCGAGCGCTGGTAATTGACCTGTTCCAGGAACTGGGACACGCCCAGCTTCTGGTTTTCCATCAGCTCGAAGCCGACATTGCCGCCCTTCGGCAGGCCTTGCGCGGCCAGCTTCAGGCGCAGGTCGTGGATCTGCTCGGCCGGCACCAGGATCGCGCTGCCGCCTTCGGAAAACTTGTACTGCACCCCCATCTGGTCGAGCGAGGCGGTGATGGCGCCACCGTCGCGGTCGCTGTAATTGGAGAACAGCACGCGATACTCGGGCGCCTGGCTCCACATCCAGACAGCGATCATCAGCGCCAGAATCAGCGCGATGCCGCCGCCGATGGCGACGCGCTTGCCCATGGTCGTCTGGAAAAACGACGGGGGCGCAGCCGGGGGCTGGCCCTGGGTGGTGTCGAGAAGGTCTTCCGCAGTTGCTGCCATGTTCGATGGATTCAGGTGAATGGGTGGGGACAGGCAGCATTATGGAGCCCTGGGGCAACATTCAAACCCCGAAATAGGGGGCGTTTACCGCTTTAACTCGTACGTGAAATGGGCGCCCGCGCTGCTATTCTGCTTTCCTGAGTGCATTTGTAGATGATTCTACAAGGCAATAACATGCAGGAGGGTAACATGAGTATTGGCGGTATCGGCGGCATCGACAGCAGCCGCATCCAGGCCATGATGGAGCAGTTGAAGGCGGCGGCCACCAAGCCGGAGTCGGCGGGACCGGTCGCCCCTGGTGGGCTCGGCAATGCCAGCGCGGTGGGCGGCAAGTCCGCGGTCAAGCTCGACTTCGCGGAAGCCTTGCACAATTCCCTGCAGGGCGTGAGCAACCGCTCGGCCGAGGCGCAGGCGCTGAGCCGGCGCTTCACCATGGGCGACGACACGGTCAGCCTGTCGGACACCATGGTCGCGATGCAGAAATCGAGCATCGCCTTCCAGGCGACGGTGCAGGTGCGTAACAAGCTGGTGTCGGCCTATCACGACATCATGAACATGCAGGTGTGATGCCGGCGGCGGGACGTCGAGCCAGGCCAGTCATGGCCGACCGTCCCATGGTGCCGGAGGCGCCGGGAGACTTCTGCGAGCAGGTCTCCGGGCGTCCTCCAGCGGTGCTGCTTCCTAGATCTGCTCGACGTTCCCGCCGGTGGGAACGCCCTGGCCGGACTTGTAGGCCCCCAGTTCCACGTCCCCGACGGGCACCCGGTTGGTGGTCGCATAAGCCACCTGGGCCGCCTGGGTGAAGGCGCCGCTCTCGACGTGCGACACGTGCGGCTGGGTCTGGCGCCGGTAGTAGGTGATTGCCGGCAGGGTGCCGGAACTGGTTTTCTGGGTCATGTAAAGAGGCATGTCATCTCCATAATGCCTGAAGAGCGAAGGGGTTGAAGGAAGCGCCGTGGCCGATGGCGTGCTCAGGCGCTTTTACCCATGGTGATCGGCACCACGGCGATGACCTTGGGCGAGTTGGTGTTGTCGGTGATGGTGATCGAGGTCTTGTCGGCGGACATCGTCACATCCTGGCTGAAGCTGCTGGCGCCTTGCGACATATTGGCCTGGGCGCTCCAGCAGAAGCCGCCGATGGAAATGCTGCTCGCGCTGTTCTGCGACATCTTCGAGAACAGCGCCTGGATGCTCTGGGTGTCCGACGTCAGGGTCACCGAGGGCTTGAGCACCACCAGCAGCTTGCCGGCGCGCAGGTTCAGAATGCCATCGGGGCCGAACAGCTGCTTGTTGGCCAGGGCCGAGGTCGGCGAAACCTGGTCGTAGAAGTCGGCCACGATGCTCGAATCGAACCAGGCCCCGGGGACGATCGAAAACAGCTGGGCAGCCTGCGCGGTATAGGTCATGGTCATGCCCTGGACCAGGCTCGTGTAATCCTGGGCGTCGCTCGATTGCGAATACGAGGTCGAGGCCGAACCGCCCCAGAAGAATGCGTCGTAGGTGCCGGACGCCGAGACGTCCAGGAAGCTGCTGACCACCAGGTTGCTGCTGTTGGAATCGTCGAGCTTGATGGTCATCGAGATCTGCGGCGGCGCGCTGCTGGCCAGCGTCTGGAGTGCGCTCACGTACCAGTCGTTGAGGCCGGGTGTGATGACATACGCCGGCTGCAGATTGCCGGATGGATCGGCGATGCCGTTGCCCGCCGCGGGGCTCAGCACCACCTTGGCCTGGGCGGCGGAAATGGTCTGGTAGTCCGGGCCGCCGACCTGCTCCAGGGCCTGGTTGTACAGGGTAACCTGGGCGGAGACCGCGTTCTGGGCACTGGTGATCACCTGGTTCCAGCCGTTCTGCTGATACCACTGGGTATAGGTGGACTGGGCCGACGGCGGCAGGCTGGACTGGGCCGTGTTGAAGGCGACCCAGGCGGTCATGCAATTGGTGGTCGTCGTCGACAGCGCCTTCTGGGCAGCGATGACCTTGGCCCCATAGCCGTCGGCGATCTGCTGCAGGGCCGGATTCCCGCCCTTGAGGGCGATGGCGAACAGGAAGGCCTTGTACTGGTCGTAGAAATTCATCGACGACGGCGCGTACGACGGCGACCATGCCGGCATGACGTTGGCCCAGTTCTCCAGCCCGCTTACCACGGTGCTGCCCGGCACCGGCGGGGTGCCGGCGGCAGCCGGCAGGCCGGTCACGTCCATGTACTGCCAGTCGGCGTTGGTGAGCCCGCCGGTAGGCATCAAGGTTTTCGGGTCGAGGCCGGCCCCGGCGCTCGACGAGTTCAGTCCCTGGACGAATTTTTGCCACATGATGCTTGCTTGATTGACAGCCATGATCGTTCTCCAGAAAGTTGCGAGGACTTCGTGTGTTCCCCAGTGGTTGGAATGGACCGGCGTCAAGCTGCCGGCCGGTGCGGCCGCCAGCGCGGTCCGCAGGCCATCTATCGCAAGGGGTGTGCCAGCGCCGTACGCAAGGCTGTCGCGCGCATGAAGAGGCGATTTCATGCGCGGCGCATGCGAACAGGGCGTTATGTGGCTGGTTTACCGCTTTCGGCATTGTCAAGGGAGTGTAAAATTGACTTCCTGTTTCCACGACATATACATCGCCAGGGACCCGGACATGGCCGCTGTGAGGACCGCGCATGCATGACCTCAATGACGCCCGTACGCTGACCGCGCCGTTGATGCACGCGGACGGCGCCGCCAGCCGTTTGCTGACCCTGACCATCCTCTGGCATCCGGACGCCGCCCGCATCGGCGAGCAGTGCATCGCCAGCGCGCCCGGCGGCGTGCTGGAACTGAGCCGCTACGCGCCGCTGTTCAGCCGTCCCGGCGCCGCAGGCCTGCCGCTCGGGCATGGCGCCATCTCGCGCGAGCCGCTGCGCATCGTGCGCGTCGACGACGGCGTCTCGCTGCAGGCGCCGCTGAGCCGCATGACCACCGAATTGAATGGCCGCGAGATCGGCGCCGGCGTGGCGCTGGACCATGCCGACCTCGAACGCGGCCAGGTAATCGCGCTGGGACGGACCGTGCTGCTGTGCCTGCACTGGAGTACGGTGCTGCCGAAAGCGAACGAGGTGCGCGGCCTGCACGGCGTCGGCAGCGCCGCCGTCATGCTGCGCGACCAGGTCCGCATGGTGGCCCGCAGCGATCTGCCGGTGCTGTTGCTGGGGGAAACCGGGACCGGCAAGGAAGTGGTGGCGCGCGCCATTCATGCGCTCGGCGCACGCGCCGACGCCAGGCTGGTGACGGTCAATATGGCGGCCCTGAACGAGTCGCTGGCCGCGGCTGAACTGTTCGGCGCGGTCAAGGGCGCCTACACCGGCGCCCAGGGCGAGCGCAAGGGGCTGTTCGGCGAAGCCAACGGGGCGACCCTGTTCCTCGATGAAATCGGCAACGCCCCCGCCTGCGTCCAGCCGATGCTGCTGCGAGTGCTGGAGGGCGGCGACTATCGGCCGCTGGGATCGGTGCAAGAACTGCGCTCGACCGCGCGCATCCTGGCGGCGACCGACCAGCGCCTGGACGGCTCGCACTTCAACCAGGCCTTGCTGCGCCGCCTGGAAGGCGTGGTCATCCAGTTGGCGCCGCTGCGCAGCCGGCGCGAGGACATCGGCGTGCTGATCCGGCAGCTGTATCCGGCCGACGATGGGCGCGTGGACCTGCCGTGTTCACTGGTGGCCGAACTGGCGTGCTACGACTGGCCGGGCAATGTGCGCCAGCTGGCGCGCGTCCTGCAGCGCGCCGCGCTGATGGTCAGGAGCGGCGTCACGCCGCGCTTCGACCAGCTGGTGCAAGAGCCGCCCGCGGCCGATGCCGGCAAGCTCGCGGGGGCGCGCGCGGCGCGCCGCAAGCCCTCCGCGCTGAGCGACGATGAACTGGTCGCGGCGCTGTCGCGCCACGGCTGGATCCTGCGTAGCACCGCCGAATCGCTCGGCATCTCCCGCCCCAGCCTGTACAAGCTGCTCGACCGGCACCCGTTGATCCGGCGCGCCGAGGGCATCGAGGCCGGGGAGATCGGCCGTGCCTGGGCGGGGGCGCAGGGCGACGTCGAGCGCTGCGCCGCGGCCCTCAAGACACTGGCCGCGCCGCTGCGCCGCCAGCTCAACAAACTGGGGCTGCTGGAGCGTTCAGGCGCGAATCGAACCGACCTGTAGCTCCGGATCGGGCACGAAATAGAACGAGGTGGTGCTGTCCGCGTGGGCCACGGTAAACGCGATGCTGAATCCCCACAGCCCGGTCGACGTGCCGACCTTGAGCTTCATCGTCTGGCTCAGGTCGATCAACGCGCCTTCCTCGAACGGCGCGCCCTTGGTCTGGTCGGACTGGGAGCCGGACAGCAACACCGATTGCACCACGGCGCCGCCGCTGTCGTCGGCCTCGGGCTGGATGGAGAAGGCGATGCTGTCGCTGGTGTGCACCTTGCAGGTGTCGATGTCGTCGGCGCCATCGAATTTCCAGCGGATCTGGCGGTCCGCCTTGCTGTAGTAGACCTGGAAGGTGTGGTCGGTGGTCGGAACTGGCTGACTGATTTCGCTCATGGTATCGCCTTTCTGGTGGAAGAAACGGACAGGATTGGGGCAAGGAGAGTTCACGGATGGCGGTAGCGCAGGTCGCGCCGCAGTGCCAGCAGGTCGGGCTCGGCGTCGATGAAGGCGGCGGGATATCCCAGCCGCCGGGCGCTGGCGATCGATTCCAGCGCCAGCTCGCGCTCACCCAGCAACTCACGCACCAGGCCGGCGCGGAACTGCACGTCGGCGCTGTCGGGCGCGAGCTCTGTGGCGCGCGCCGCCAGCTGCATGCCCGCGTCCCGGTCGCCGCTGCGGGCGGCGTACAACCCCATGCGCGAGACCAGGGTCGCATCGTGCGGCGCGCGCTGCAGGATGGGCGCGAGCAGGCGGCGCGCTTCGCCGTAGGCCTGGCGGGCCTCGGCCTCGCGTCCCGGAATCCAGAGCAGGGTATCGGCCAGGTTGGCCCAGTTGAGGTATTCGCCCGGCGCCCCGCGCACCGGCGACACCGCATGCTCGAAGGCGGCGGCGGCGCCGACGTAGTCTCCGCGCAGGAACAGCGCGTTGCCGAGGTTGGCGTACAGGGTGGCGCTCGGGCGCACCTGCAATCCCTGCTGCAGCACGCGCAGGGCCTCGTCGGCGCGGCCCTGGCGCAGGAGGGCGGCATTCAGGTTGGCATAGCCGGCGACCGCGTCGGGCTGCACGGCGATGCTGCGGCGGAAGGCCTGCTCGGCGCCGGCATGATCGCCGCGCTCGTAGAGCAGGCTGCCCAATTCGTCGAAGAACACGCGCTCGCGCGGAAAGCGGGCCTGGGCCAGCCGCAGCGTCTCGAACGCCTGCGCGTCGCGTCCGGCGTGGCGCAGCAGTTGGGCCTTGCCGTACCAGGCGAAGAAATCGGCCGGGTCGAGCTGCAGCGCGCGCTTGAAGGCCTGTCCGGCGCGTTCGTGCTGTCTCTGGCTGGCGAGCACCCAGCCGCGGGCGATGTGCGCCAGCGCCAGCTGATCGTTCAGCTTCATGGCTTGCTGGGCGCTGGCGTCGGCCTTGCGCAGCCAGACCTCGTCCTGGGTGTCGCCGCGGTAGCGCAGCGTCTGCACCAGCGCCATGCCGGCCGCCGCCGCCGCATGGCCGCCGTCGCCTGCCAGCACCGCGCTGAAGTGGCGCTCGGCCGCGTCCAGGCTGCCGGGACGGTCGAAATGCTTCAGGGCCGCCAGCCCCCGCTGCATCGCGAGCGCCGGCGAATCGACCGGCGCGGGCGCCGCCGGATGGACCGGCGCGGGCGCCGCCGGATGGACCGGCGCGCGCGCCGCGGATTCGGTCCCGAGCCGCCATATGCCGCCCGCCAGCACGAGCGCCAACAGCACCGCCGCCGGGCCCTGCCAGCGGCGGCGGCGCGGGGACGGCGGCGGATGCGGCGCTTGCAGGGACGCGATTTCGGCCAGCCGCTGCGCCACCTGCGCCATGCCGGGCAGCCGCTGCGCCGGCTGCTGCGCCGTCATGTCCCGGATCAGGGCCACCAGCGGCGCATCGATGGTCTCGGGATAGTGCCAGCTGGCCGAGCTCGACTGCATATGCGCGGCCGCCAGCGCCAGGCCGCTGAGGTGGCTGTGCGGGCGGGTTCTGGCCAGCAGTTCGTACAGCAGCACGCCGACGGCGTAGATGTCGCACAGTGCGTCGGCGCGGTGTCCGATCAGGCGTTCCGGCGCCATGTAGGCGATGGTCCCGACCGGCCCGGTCGAGTCGACCGCGCCGGTGGCCAGCTGGTCGCAGCGCGAGGCCAGGCCGAAGTCGAGTATCCGCACCTTCCCGGACGGCTCGATCATCAGGTTGGAGGGCTTCAGGTCGCCGTGCACCAGGCCTGCCGCGTGGGCATCCTGCATGGCGGCGGCGATCTGGCCGATCCAGTCGAGCGCCGTGGCGCGGGCGATGCGGCTTTTCTGGGCCAGCTGCCCGATGGTGCGGCCCTGCACCAGTTCCATCACGATCGACGCGCCGGACGCATCTTCTTCGATGGCATACACGGTGACGAAAGACGGGTGGTGCAGCGACGCCGCCATGCGCGCTTCATGCAGCGGGTCGGCGTGGGCGGCCGCATGGGCGGCGCGTTCGATGCGCTTGATCGCCACGCTGCGCTGCAGCTTGTTGTCCCAGGCCTCGTACACCTCGCCATAGCCCCCGGCGCCGAGGCGCGCGCCCAATTCGTAATGGCTGGGAAGCGCCGTGCTTGCCGGAAGCGCCTCCGCTGGCATTTCGCTGAAAGAGCAGAGCTTTGCGATCATGGAAAGTCGCGCATGGTTATCGGGTGGGGCGCCGGCGCACCTTATGCCAGGCGCCTGTCATGGCCGTTACAGCGATCTCGCGCGGTCAGCGGCAGGATGTTTTCTGCTACATGACCACCTGAAATTTCGGAACATCAAGATCAAGGTGCATAGTACGTAAAACCGGCTCCAGGGAAAATTTTGTCGGATTGACCGTTGATTTTTATCAAAAGCTGGCGATCCCAGCGCTCCCACAGCGTGCCGCCAGCGCCAGTTCCTGTGCTGGCGTAATACCGCCGGGTGCCATTGTGGTCCGGGATCGCCGGGCGTTTTCAGGCCGGCGTTGCCAGCTTCAGTCCGATGATGCCGGCCGCGATCAGGCCGATGCAGGCGATGCGCGCCAGGTTGGCCGACTCGCCGAACAGGACGATGCCCACCAGGGCGGTGCCGACCGCGCCGATGCCGGTCCAGATCGCATAGGCCGTTCCCAGCGGCAGCGTCTTCATCGCCTGCGACAGCAGGCCGAAACTGATCGCCATCGCCACCACGGTGCCGACCGTGGGCCACAGGCGGGTGAATCCTTCCGTGTACTTCAGGCCGACCGCCCAGCACACCTCGAACAACCCTGCCAGAAACAATACCAACCACACCATGATGCTCTCCTCGACTGGACGCGGCAGACGTTGCCGCTGATAAAAAGCGCATCTTATGTGAATCAGGGTGATGGAAAAAGTCAGCAGCTGTCAGTATGATTGATAGATGGCTTTCGATCTCGACCACTTGCGCATCCTGCTCGCCGCTGTCGATGGCGGCTCGTTCTCGGCCGCCGCGCGCGCGCTCGGGCGCGTCCCTTCGGCCATCAGCATGTCCATCGCCAACCTGGAAGCCGAACTCGGCCTGGAACTGTTCGACCGCAGCGGCCGCGAGCCGCGTCCCACCGACCACGCGCTGGCCTTGCTGCCGCAGGCGCGGCTGCTGGTCGAGCAATTGCGGCTGCTGAACCAGCACGCGCTGTCGCTGAGCCAGGACCTCGAGCCTTCGTTGACCCTGGTGCTGGTGCCCGAGCTGATGGCCGCCGCGCCCTGGCACGATGCGCTGCGGGTCCTGTCCGACGAGTTTCCCTTGCTGGAAGTGAATGTGCTGAGCGCCGCGCAAGCCGATGCCCTGGCGATGTTGCAGGATGGCCGCGCCGACCTGGCGCTGGTGTTCGAGCGCTACGGCATGGATCCGCGCGAAGGTTTCCAGGAAGTGGCCCAGGAAACCCTGGTGGCGGTGCTGGCGCCTGACCACCCCTTGCTGGCGCGCGTGCCGGCCGGCGCGATCCGCGACCAGCACCTGCTGGGCGAGCGCCAGATCGTGATGGCCGGCCGCCATGCCGACCAGGTCGACAAGCGCATCGCCATGTCGCGCCTGCAGTGGAAGACCGACAATCCGGTCGCCGCGCTGAGCCTGGTAACCGCGGGGCTGGGCTGGGCCTGGCTGCCCGCCGGCTTCGTGCGTGCGCCGCTGGCGGATGGCCAGCTGTTGCAAATCCCTTCCGCCAATTTCACCAACATCATGAAGTTGTTCGTCGACGTGGTGTGGGCGAACAGCCGTCCCCAGGGCCTGGCGGCACGCCGCTTCGTGACCCTGCTGAACGAGCGCCGCACGCATTCGTCCTGACGCGGTAGATGGAGGAAGCGCGGTCGACGCTGAAGGTTCAGGCGGCCTTGCGCCGGTGCACCGTGACCGGCATGTCGCGCGGACGCGGCTCGGGCAGCAGGGAAGCGAGGGTGTGACGGTCGAGTTCGGCCAGATAGGCGGCGGTGGCATTGCCCAGCACGCTCTTCAGGCCGCAAGCCTTGACCAGGCCGCACGGCGTGCCGTTGGGGTCGAAGCACTCGGCCATGTAGAAGTCGCTCTCGCTCATGCGTACGATGGCGCCGATATTGATGTCCTTCGGTTCGTGCGCCAGGCGAAAACCGCCGTTGCGGCCACGAATGGTTTCGATCGTGCCGTTGCGTGCGAGCTCGTTCACCACCTTCATCAGGTGGTTTTTAGAGATGCTGTGCAGGTCTGCGATCTCCTGGATCGTCACCAGGCGGCCGGGATTGCTGCCCAGGTGCAGCAGCGTGCGCAACGTGTAATCGGTGAAGGAGGTCAGACGCATGATCGCCCAAGTATAACGCATTCGCATGCCAGCCTATCGAAGCGCCGCCCGGCGCCTGCCGGCGCATTTTTTACATGGTTTAACTTGCCGGACTTAACTTGTCGTTCCAATATGAACGAACGGGTAGCGTGCCCGACGCAGCCAAATCAGGAGTACACCATGCCGACCATCCCATCCGCCGTTCATATCATCCACACCGATCCGGTGATGACCGCCGGCCTGCACGCCATCCTGGCCGACCGCCAGGAATGGCGCGTCAGCACCCACCCGAGCCAGCCGGAGGCGCGGCAGGCGGCGCGGGTGCTGGTCGCCGACTACGATACCGGCCTCGCGCTGGCGCGCCAGCCCGAGCACGCGGGCCTGCGCCGGCCCAGTGTCCTGATCGTCACCCAGCTCGACAAGGAATGGGAAGTGCGTCTCGCGATGGACGCGGGCGTGCATGGCTACGTGCTGCAGTCGTGCAGCCAGGACGAGCTGCTCGAGGCGGTCGCGTCGCTGGCCCAGGGCCAGCGCTACCTGAGCGAATCGGTGACGCGCAGCGTGGCCGATAGCCTCAGCCGCGAAACCCTGACCGGCCGCGAGACCGACGTGCTGCAATTGCTGGCCGAGGGCTGCTGCAACAAGTCGATTGCGCGCAGGCTGGGCATCGGCGTCGGCACCGTCAAGACCCATGTGAAGGGCGTGATGAGCAAGCTCGACGCCACCGCGCGCACCCATGCGGTGGTGGTCGCCACGCAGCGCGGCCTGATCCGTCCGGGCAGCGGCATCCGCAGCGCCTATAACTGATCGATCGGGATGCGGCCCTCGATGGTCCTGGGGCAAGCAAAAGAACACGACAGGCTCTTAGATGAGCCCGAGAGTCAGGGCCTTGAGCGTGGCGGCGGCGCGGGTCGAGCAATCGAGCTTGCGGAAGATGCTCTCGACGTGGGTGCGCACGGAGCCGGGGCTGATGCGCATGGCGCGCGCGGCCTCCTTGTTGCTCTCCCCGAGGCTGATGCGCTGCAAGACCTCGGCCTCGCGCGCCGACAGCGTGGCGCGCACCGGCGCGCCGGCGCTGCCGTTGGCGCCACCTGCGGCCCCCGCGCCCGCCGTTCCCGTTCCATGTGCCGGCGTGGTGCGAACGTCCGCCGCCGCGGCCAGCACGGCGTCGACTGTGGCGCGGTCGAAACGGCCGCCCGTCACCTGGGCCTCGAGCAGGGCGATAGCCGCCGCCGGCTCGTGGGCTGCGCGCCATGGGCGCGGCGAGCGCAGCGCCGTCCAGGCGGCGGCCACGCCCAGCAGGCGCTGCGGCGCGCCGAGGGCGCTCGCGTCCAGGCTGCGAAAGTAGCCGCTGCCGTCCAGCCGCTCGTAGACGTGCGAGGCCAGTTGCGCGTCCGGCCCCAGGCCGTCGATGCGGCTGCCGGCGCGCGCGGTCCAGTAGGGCGCCAGGCGCACCGCTTCCCAGTCGGCGGCGCTCAACCTGCCGCTGCGTTCCCACACCGTGTTGGTCACCGCCGCGCGCCCGATCCCGTGCAGCAGGGCGGCGCGCGCAACAAGGCGCTGCTGCGCCTCGGGCAGGCCCGCCAGCTGCGCCGCCTCCTGCGCCAGCAGCGCGACGCGGCGCGAATAGCCGGCCAGCCAGGGCAGCTTCAGTTCGATCATGTCGGCCACCAGGGTGAGCGGCGCCGACACCGGAAGAAAATCCGGCTGCGGCGATGGCGCTTCGGTGGACTCCAGCTCGTCGAGCCAGGCGCGCGCGTGCGGCGAAACGAGCGCCACCAGGCGCGCCGGATACTTGACGTCGCCCAGCTGCGCGATCATGTCCAGCGCGCGCTCGACGCCATGCACGCGCGCCAGGATCTCGAGGTCGCCGCCCAGCGCCGCGTAATACACCACGTTCGGCACTTCGTCGCCGCGCAGGCGGAGCGGAATGCCGCTGCCGTCATAGTGCTCCCACACGTGGCGCAAGCCGCTTTCGACCGCGGCCGGCAAGCCCATCATGGCGGCGATGTCGCCCGCGACTTCGCAGTGGACTTCGGCCAGCCCGGTGGTGTCGGAGAGGCGCGCCGCCTGCCGGGCATCGAGGGTGCTGCTCACCAGCGCGTGGCGCGCGCCGACGTCGTCGCCCAGCATCGCGGCGAAGCCGGCCGCGTTGGCGGTGCAGCCCGACCAGCGCAGCAGCGCCACCATGCGCGCATGCTCGCAGGCGGCGGCGTTGGCGCCGGCCGCCGCCGCCACGCGCGCGGCCAGGCGCGCGGCGCGCTCCGAACCGTCGATCGGCTGGCCCATGCTCAGGTCGCCGACGATGGCGAGCAGCCCCATGGCCTGGGACAGGGTTGCGGTGTCGTGGCCGTGCAGGGCAGCCGCGGGAAGCGACAGGGAGGGGGCGGATGCGCGCGCGGCCGGGTCCATCGATCGTCGTTTAATGGGGGGCATGTCCGATGCGGCGCCGGCGCCTGTTACACGGCGCCGGCGCCGCAGGCCGCCTGAAGGTTCAGGCCAGACCGGCGAGCTTGGCGTTGCGCTCGCGTTCGAGCTTGGTGATATAGCGCTGCACGGCCGCCAGGCCGCCGCGCGAGATGTCGACGAACTGGCAGCCCAGGCGGCGGCTGGTCTTGTGGTTCAGGAGGGTGAGGTCGAGCGAGTTGCGGATCTCGAGCGAGGTCGCGATCGGGCCGATCTCGGGCAGTTCGATGCGGCAGCCCTCGATCACGCGGCCGACGCTGGCGCCCAGCTGGAGCTTGTTGTCGAGCAGGGCGACGCCGCCGACGCTGATGTCGTGCAGCGGGAACACGCCCATGCCGCCGCCGGCGTCCAGCGGCACCGGCACCAGCGCGCGCACCGGATTGCTGACCGGGGTCGGCATGCGGTAGTACTCGCGCCGCTGCAGGCGGATCAGGGTAGGCGGGATGTCGGCGCGCAGGGCGGGCTCGCCGCGCCAGGTGGTGGGGCCCAAGCCGTCGGCGCCGAACAGGATGCGGATCTTGTCGAGCGTGGTTTCGCATTTCACGCGGCCGGCGGCCACGATGCGGTCGTTCTGGGCGCGGTCCACCGAGCGGTCCAGCACCACGGCGCCGCTGTCCTCGTCGACCGCCAGGATCGCGGTGACGCAGACGTCTGCCTCGCCCTTGATCAGCATGCGAATCAGCTGGTTCTTTTCTCCGATCTGGCGCAGCAGCGCCACGATCTCGCGGCGGGATCCGACTTCGTAGTCGTGCCAGTCTTCCAGTTCTGCTTCAATCATCGCTTGCATCTGTCCTTGCCGCTAATTCCGTTGGGAGGTGGGGCGTCGGATCGGGCGCGGGAGGCAACAGCCCACCATGTTGTCGAGCCGACTCTATATGATATAGCCATGCCAACAGTTCCGCAATTGCCCGATACAGGGCGGGCGGAATCTCGCGGTCGAGATCGACCTGCATCAGCAGCGACACCAGCTCCTTCGATTCGTGCACGAACACGCCGGCATCCTGGGCGCGCCGGATGATCTGCTCGGCGACCATGCCGGAACCCTTGGCCACCACGGTTGGCGCGCGCTCGCCTGCCCCGTAGGCCAGCGCCACGGCGTTCTGGCGCCGCCTGTCGGCCGATTCAGGCATCGCCCGCATCCTTCGCATCCGGCTTGCCGGCGCGCGCGCGCGCATCGAAGCCGGCCAGCGGCGTGCCCACCGCATCGAGGGCGCTCGCCAGTTCCGGCATGTGCTCGCGCAGCAGGCCGGCGGTGGCGTCGTCGGCCG
This sequence comes from Massilia sp. UYP32, assembly GCF_050434365.1. Classification (NCBI taxonomy): domain Bacteria; kingdom Pseudomonadati; phylum Pseudomonadota; class Betaproteobacteria; order Burkholderiales; family Oxalobacteraceae; genus Massilia; species Massilia sp. UYP32. The sequence continues at coordinate 90,373 of NZ_JBNDIK010000003.1, read as the reverse complement.
CCGCGAACTGCACCTGCAGGCTTCCGTTCACCATGCGCAGCTGCGCCTCGAGTTCGCCCAGCTGCGGAAAGCGCAGGCGCAGGCGCGAGTGCCAGATGGCCTGCTCGCCGCCGCCATCGCCATGGGCCTCGCGCTGCACGTCCCATTCCATCGGCTGGCCCGGCCACAGCTGGCCCTTCCAGGCCAGGTGCGATTGCTCCTGGGCCGCCAGCTGCATGCTGATGAATTGCGCAGTCGCGGGATCCTGCGCATTTGGGCGTGCGCCGCCCTGCGCAGCCTGCTGCTGCGGCTCGTTCGCCAGTTCGGACAGGGGCAGGGCGCCACGCGCCCATTCGGCCACGTGCGATTCGTAGAACAGGCCGCTCTTGCCGAACGCCTGCTGCAGGCCGGCGGCAAGCAGGGCCGGATCGGTGCCGGGGCCGGGCGCCAGCGGCGCGCGGCCGACGATGCTCGAGAGCTGGCTGTCGGCCTTCTGGGCCGCGGCCAGCACGCCGGCCAGGGCCTGGGCGGTGGGACTCAAGGTGGTGTTCTTCGCCTCGGTGCCGCCGGCGAACGCTTGCGCGCCGAGCGCGGCGCCGGATGCCAGCAGGGCGCCGGCGCGGCCGACGGCGGCGCCTTCGCGGTACGACAGCGGCGCATGCGCGCCGTCGGCGTCTTCTTGCGGCGCGGGGCCGGCTTCGGCAAAGGCGGTCGTTGTTTGCGATCCGACCTGGAAGGTGGGGCGCGGATGCAGGCCGACCAGGGTCATCGGCACGTCGGCGCCGACCTGGGCGCCGGGAGGCAGCTGCATGCGGGCCTGGGTGTCGGCGAACTTGACGACGAAGGTGCCATCCAGCAGCCGGGCCTGGACCGCGCCGTGGATGGCCTTGCCCAGCAGCGGCGCGATCTCGCGCGCGAACGCCTGCTGGCGCGGATCGGCGGCCTGCTCGGCCGGCCGGGCCGCAGTGACAGGCGTGACGCTGCCGACGAGTTCACGCGGCAGCATCCAGCCCTCCCATCATCAGACGCCGTAGGCGCGCACGACGCGGCGTTCGGTCGAGGTGCTCTTCATCAGCGACGACAGGTGCGCCATCCATGGCGTGGTGAGGTCGCGGATCTGGCGGTCGGTGTCGAGCATGCGGCGGATCGCGTTGACCTTGCGCAGGCGCTCCTGGCCGCCCAGCGGCGCGCCGCCTTCATTCGCTTTCAACCGATTCGCATGGCGCGCGCATTCCTGCTCCAGTTCGGCCAGGCGGTCCCACTCGTTGGCGCTGGCCGCATCGAGCATGCGCTCGGTGATGCCGACCATGGTTTCATAGGTGGTCACGACTTCCTGTCCGCTCATCGTCATCGTCGTCATCTCTCTCAGGCGCTCATCAGGGTAGGGGCTTTCTGGATCGCGGGCGGCATCGGCTCGGCCGCGGCCTGCTGCTCGCCGATCTGGACCCAGGCTTCGCGCAGGTTCGCCATCAGGCCGTGAATCTCTTCGACGATGGCGGCGTCGTTCTTGATGTTCGCTTCCAGCAGGCGGCGGCTCATGTAGTCGTACAGGGCGTCGAGATTGGCGGCGATTTCGCCGCCGGCCTTCTTGTCGAGCGAGGCGCGCAGGCCGTTGTCGATGATCGTGATGGCCTTCGAGATCGAGGCGCCCTTGGTGGCGATGTTCGACGACTTGATGCCGTTGATCGCGCTGAGCAGGGCGACGATCACGCCGTCGTACAGCATGACCACCAGCTTGTGCGGCGAGGCCGAAGCGACGCCGGTTTCCAGGCCGACCGTGGCATAAGCGCCGACGCCGCGTTTAGGGGTTCCAAACATGTGATTCTCCAGTGATGCTCAATTAACCCCAGTTGGCCGACAGGGTCGCCAGCTGCTGGGTAAGATAGTTAGAGGTCGACTGCATCGAGGCCAGCATGGCGTCGAGCGCGACGAACTGCGCGCGGTAGCGCTTTTCCATGCTTTCCAGGCGCGTCTCGAAGCGCGAACGCTGTTCGGCAACCGACTTGATCGAGGCGTTCAGGCCGTCGGTCTTGCTCTTGAGCAGACTGTCCTTGCCGACGAAGCCGGTCGCCAGGTTGTTGAGCTGGTAGGCGAAGCCCTGCGAAAAGGTGACCGAGCCGCGGTCGCCCACCAGGCCGCCGGTGATCGACACCTGGATGCCTTCGGCAGACGAGCCGGGCGCTGCGGTCAGCGATTGACCATTGCCGGTGGCGGCGACGCCGCCGATGGTGCCTTCGACGTCCTTGCCCTTGGTCGGGGTCGCGCCGCCGAAGATGCTGTCGACCGGGCTGCCGCTGACGCCGGCGATCGAGATATTCGACACATCGCCGTACTTGCTCGACGACAGCGTCAGGCGGCCATCGTCGCCGACCGAGGCCTCGACCGTGTCGCCGGCGCCGGCGAAGGTGGAGTTGCCGTTGATCGCGGAGCGGATCAGCGCGGCCAGGTCGTCGTTGCTGTAGGTGCCGGCCTGGAGCTTGATTTCCTGCGTCTTGCTTTCGGTGACCGGGTCGGTCTGGTTCAGCGTGACGCGCCAGACGGTGTTCGGGGCGATCGTGGTCGAGCCGGTGAGGGCGGCGCTGCTGACCAGGTTGCCCTGGGTCGCCAGGCTGGTGATGCTGATCGCATACGTGCCCGGCTTGGTGGCTGCGCTCGACTTGTCGAACTTGATTATGTTGTCGGTGGTCGAGCCCATTGCCGCGAACAGGCCGCCGAAGTCGGCCGCGTTCTCGGTGATCGCTTTGTTGAGCTTGGTCGAATCCACCTTCAGGCTGCCGTCCTGCTGGAAACCGATGCCAATCTGCGTCAGCGAGTTCAGCTTGCCGCCGGTGCCTTCCATCACGGCGCTGATCTGGCGCCGCAACTGGCTCTGGATCGAACGCACGCTGGCGTCGCCCTGCAGGATCCCGCCCGTGCCGGTTTCGGCGTTGTAGCTGGTAAGGCCGGTAATCGTCTTGTTCAGGTCGTTGTATGCCTTGACGAAGTCGTTCACCGCAGTGGTGATCGCCGCCGTATCCTTGGACACGGTGAGCGTCGTGCTGCCGAGCGAGGTGACGTCCAGCGTTACACCCTGGATCGCATCCGTGACAGTGGTGCTGTCGCTCTTGATCTCGATGCCGTTCATGTTCAGCTTCGTGCTCTGGGCGCCGGCCGTCTGCGTCAGGTTCTGCACGCCCGCCGGGTCGTAGCCGAGCATGGCGGCAATGGCTGGATCGCCCGCATCGCCGTCCTCGCCGGCGACGCTGATCTTCATCGTCGTTGCCTCGCCGGTCTTGTTCGAGGTCAGCACAAGGTGGTAGGGCTTGGCGCTGCCATCCGACACGATGGTCGCCGTGACACCCATGTCGGCCTTGTTGATGGCGTCGCGGATGCCCTGCAGCGACTGGTCGCCCGCTTCCAGGGTGATGGTCTTGCTGTTGATGGCGCCGTTGAGCGAGAAAGCGGAGTCCAAATGGGAGCCGACGCTGCCCGCGGTAAAGCCGGCGGCAGCCGGGTTGGTGCCGCCGACCACGATCTGGTTGCCGTCGTTCGAGCGCAGGGTGACGCCGGCCGTCGCACTGAAAGTCGAACCCGCATTGGCATCGGCAGGGTCCTTGCCGATGCCGCCGCGCACGGTCCCGGTCACGGTCTCCGTGATGTCGATGGTCGAGCCGTCGGACGCGGTGAACTGCAGCGTGCCGTCTTCGGCGCTGCCGCTGACGGTGATGTTGGCGGCCGCCAGCGCATTGCGGGTGCCGGCGCTGGCCAGGGCGGTATCGAGGTCGGTCGCGGTCAGTGGCGCACTGCTGCTGTTCAGGCTGGCCAGCTGCACGCCGCCGACCGACAGCGCATAGCTGGCGCCGTTGTCCATGCTGACCTGGCCGAAGTTGTCGAACAGGCCGCTCTGGGTGGTGGTGGTGCCGGCGGTGGCGACGACGCCGGTCTTGTCGCTCTGTGCATTGATGGCCTCGGCCAGGGCGCGCGCGCTGCGCGTGGTCGGACCGGTGCTGATCGCGATCCCGTTCAGGCTCAGGGAGCCGTTGCCGATGCCGCCGCCTGCGGCGCCTGCGCCCAGCGCAGCGCCGGTGGCGCCGAACGTGCCGCCGGTGACGGTGCCGAACTGGAAGGTCAGGGTGGTCGGGGTGCCGGAACCGATGGTGGCGGTGGTGGTGGCAAAACCGCTGGTCTTCAGGCTCTGGGCCTGGGCCAATTGGGTCACGTTGACCTTGTAGCGGCCCGGCACGGCGCCGTTGCCGGCGGTGCCGGAAAGGATGTCCTTGTTGGCGGAGGAAGCGCTCAATCCCTGGAAGGTGGCCGGCTGGTTCAGCGACGTCAACGCGCCCTGGAACACGCCGACGGCAGCGCTGACCTGATTGAGGGCCGCCGCGCGGGCCTGGAATGCCGCCGTCTTCTTGTCATAGTTGGCAAGAGGCGCGGACTCGGCCTGCATCAGCTGGCTGACGATGGTGTTGATGTCTAGCGAGGTTGAACTGACGGCCACTTGTTTCTCCCGTGAAAGCGATATCGTATGTGATTATCGACAGAAACAAAGCGGACTTAAGAGCGGTAAATGCGGCTTTATTTTGATTTTGCTGAACAGCATCCGGTAACCGGCGCGGTATGCCGATGAAAAAAGCGCCACATCCTCGCGGATGTGGCGCTTCATGGCGGCGCTGGCGGTCAGGCGGTTTGCCGGATCAGCAATCCCTGCATCTTGTCGATCGACTTGGCCATTTCCAGGGCTTCTTCGGTGGGGATCTGGCGAACCACCTCCTTGGTGCTCTGGTCGATGAGCTTGACGACGACTTGCTTGCTATCCTCGTCGATCTCGAATTCCAGGCTTTGGGCCGAAGGCGGCATGGCCTCGTTGAGCTTCTTGACGGCGGCCGACACTTCTTCCTTGCCCGGTGCGGAGGCTGGCGCGTCGGGGGCCTGCTGGCGCCCCACGACCGCAGCTTGCCCGGCCACCGCGGCTGGACGTTCATCCAGCTTCGGTGCGGGCGACGAACCCATTGATTGGATCTGCATGTCGATTCCCCTAGTAAAAATTCCCCGGCTGAATTTCTTCAGCCGAGGAACCGCTTACTTCGCGTTGTCGTTACTGCCTGGGCGATCAGCCACGCAGCAGCGACAGGACGCCGTTCGGCAGCGAGTTGGCCTGGGCCAGCATCGAGGTGCCAGCCTGCTGCAGAATCTGACCACGGGTCATGTTCGCGGTTTCGGCAGCGAAGTCGGTGTCGACGATGCGGCTGCGCGATGCCGACAGGTTTTCGGTCGACGAACCCAGGTTCGAGATCGCCGATTCGAAACGCGACTGCAGTGCGCCGTATTCAGCGCGCTTGCTGTTGACCGAGGCTAGCGCTGCGTCAGCAGTCTTGATCGCCAGCTGGGCGCCGTCAAAGGTACTGATGTCGAGGTCAGCCACCGATTTCAGAGCCGATGCACCACTGGTAGTGCCGGCAGCCAGACCCCAGCCACTTGCATCCGTCACCGAGAAGCTCTTTTCCGAGTCCATGGTGATGGTTCCCTTGGCGGTAGCAGCGCCGCCGGCAGCTGCCATGGTTGCCGCGCCAACAGAGGTGCCATCGGTTTTGTAAGTGTCCAGGGTTGCGGTCTGGCCAACGGTGGTGTTGGTCAGCTGGATGTCATTGCCTTCCGCATGGGTCAGCTTGACGCCACCGGATTCGTCGTACGACGCGGTAACGCCGGTTTTGGCCGATTGCGCATTGAAGGCACTGATGGCTGCGGCATAGCCGTTCGCGTCCTGCTTGCCGACCGAGAACGAAATGGTGACCGCGTCGGTGGTGTTGTCGCCTTTCAGCGTGAACGTGTACGACTTGTCTGCCGTGGTAGCCTTGAGCAGTGCTTCGGTCTTTGCGGTGGCGGTCACGCCGGTGTCGCCGCTCAGCTTGTTGATACCTGCTGCAGTGGTCTTGGCCGTTTCGCCAGCACCGACGGTGTGGGTCTTGGAACCTTCCGAGCCATTGATCACCAAGGCGCCGCCGGTCAGGGCAGTGGTGCCAGCCGCTTTTGCATTGTTCTCCAGGCGGTTGTTGCCGTAGGTCGTAGTGTTGAAGTTCGCGCCCGTCATCGAGATCAGCTGGCCTGCGTTGGCGCCGACCTGGAAGTTCGCGGTACCCATCGAACCGTCCATCAGCTTCTGGCCGTTGAATTCGGTGGTGTTGGCGATACGGTTCAGTTCCGAGGTCAGTTGGGTGACTTCGGTCTGCAGGGCCTTGCGGTCGCTGGCCGAGTTCGACGAGTTCGACGATTGCACTGCCAGCTCGCGGATACGCTGCAGGATGTCGCCCGAGCTTGCCAGGGCGCCTTCTGCGGTTTGGGCCATCGACACGCCATCGTTGGCGTTGCGGGTGGCTTGGGTCATGCCCTTGATCTGCGACTGCATGCGATCGGAGATCGCGAGGCCGGCGGCGTCGTCCTTGGCGCTATTGATGCGCAGACCCGACGACAGGCGCTGGATCGAGGTGTTCAGGGAAGCTTGCGAGGACGACAGGTTACGCTGCGAGTTGAGGGATGCAACGTTGGTATTGATGACGGATGCCATGGTGTCTACTCCAGAGACGTGGTCTTTCAGGGTGCAGCGACCTTGCTGCTGTGTACTTTGGTCCGTCGCGCTGTTCCGCGACGTTCAAACCGCTGTTGTTGCTGGTAACGGTGCCCTATGGAAAAAGTTTAGGGCCACGTTTGAAAAAATTGAGAGTTTTCAAGCACATCGGCCAAGCATGGCGTCTCTTGGCGGCAATTGAATGAGGAACTTTAGGGATAAAAAAGTTTTTTTTGCAGGCTAAATTTGTTTCCGCAACTGGCCGGGCAGGGCTGAGCTCAGCTGATTTGTTGTCGCGCTTGCAGTGACCGATGGTCCGGATCAGGTCCGGAGTAATGTATATAGCTTGCTCATTTCCGCCCATCCGCTTTCGAACAAGGAATCCTTGACGCGATTGGAGTAGGCGGGATCATGCTGGAACCGGCGACACTGCATCTGCGCCGTCGCCGCCAAGGTGGCTAACGGTGGCACGTCGCCTGCCGTATTGCACTGCACGGCCAGCAGCGTGCGAAGCAGGCCAAAGCGCGCGATCAGGCGCAAGTAGCTTTCATAGGGATTGTTGCCGTTGAATGGAACAAGCTGGCTAAACATCTCATTCACAACATAATTCTCAAGAAACCATGGGGCCTCCAACAGCGCTTCATCCAGGCGTTCCAGACCATGCCGGTAGGCCGTGACCAACCGCTCAGCGCTGACCTGGCCATACACATCAGCTCCAAATTTGGACGCGATCTGTTCGATCATGCTCTTTTGGAAAGGCGATACGGTATCGAATCCTTTGGCAGCCCACAGTGTGGCAAAAACCATTGCTTGGGCTTCGTGATTTGGCTGGATGCTATTCAGCGTTGCTAATAGCTCGCCGTTTTCGATCAAGTGCACAAAATCGTTGATCAAGGCAGGGATAGTGGCCTGCTCGTTTCTGATGCAGAGATGGGTCAAGGCATCGCAGAACGTGCCAAGTATCGCAAGGCGCTGCCACAAGGCGAGTTCGCGCGTACGCATCAGGTTCAGGCAGAAAATCCGGGTTTCGACCATCAACTCGGGTGTCACACCGGCGCATTGGCTTACCTCGAGGAGCGCGGAGCCACGCAGATGGACCGGTGTCTCAACGAATTCGAATGCATCCTCAGCCAGCAATGCCAGACGCGCTGCCTCGGGGCACGACAAGGTAATCGTCTGCTCAACCTGGCCGTGGAGCCTGCGGTTAGTTCGAGGATAGGAATGGCATACATTGGGCAAATAGGATTCGCCCAGGTTCGACTGCACCGAGCACATGCCATCAGCGAGCGCAGGACACTGCTTGAGTTCACCAACCGGTCTGATGACAGCATAGCCGCCGTTCGATGTCATTTCATCCAGGCGCACGGTATTGGCGACCATGTTTTCGAGTGCGGGGACTGATTCCTTACGGTAGGCCTTGTACGTTTTCTTGTCTACCTGAACAATCCAGCCAGAACAGCACGTATCTTCGCAGCTCGGTCCAATGCAGCGGAAGCGCTCCACGAAGCGCGGCATGAGGGCGGACAGGGTCTGGGTGCGATGCAGGATGGGCATGGTCTGGACAGTCGATCTGGTTGGACATAACACCGCGTAGTGTATGCCAAGCAAGTCTTCCCTCAATCCGCGATCACCACCCGATTCTTCCCGCTATTCTTGGCTTGGTACATCGCCTTGTCGGCGCGCGCCATCAGCGACGCCTGCTCTTCGTTGGGCACCCGGAGCGCCACCCCGCACGAGAACGTGATGAGCATCTTCTCGTTATCGTGCAAGAAAAAGTGCTTGGTCAGCTCGCGCTGCACCCGCACCATCGCCGCCGCCGCCGCCTCGACCGTGGTCTCCGGCAGCAGGATCAGGAATTCCTCGCCGCCGAAGCGGGCGATCACGTCCATCGAGCGCAGCGTCTCGCGCACCACCTTCACCAGGTGCTTGAGCGCGGCGTCGCCCGCCATATGGCCATAGGTGTCGTTCAGGCGCTTGAAATTGTCGAGGTCGAGCAGGGCCACGCACAGCGGCGTCTTTCTGCGGTCGGCGCGCGCGCTCTCGCGCTCGAACACGTCGTCCAGGCCGCGTCGGTTGAGGCTGCCGGTGAGCTGGTCTTCGCGCACCAGTTCGCTCATATGCTGGAGCTCGGCTTCCAGCTCGCGAATGCGCTGCTCGGCCTCCTGCACCTCTTTATGCGCGCTGACCATGCGGTCGCGCGAGGCCAGCGCCTCGTCCTGGGCGCTGCGCATCTCGCGCAGCACTTCGTCGAGCACGCCGTTGATCTCGTTCACGTCGGTGGCCTTGCCGATGCGTTCCGAGAAGCCGCCCAGCCTGGCGTGGTAGTCGCTGGTGGCGGCGGCGGCCGAGCCGAGGCGGTCGATGAAGGTCATCATCATGTTCTTCATCGCCCCGCGCACGTCGTCGATGCCGTGCTTGAGGTGGCCCTGCTTGATGATCACGTCCTTCAGGCCGCGGGTGGCGTCTTCCAGCGCGCGCGTGTCGAGCGGGCCCTTGATCAGTTCCTGCACCACCAGCACCTGGCCGCGCATGTAGTTGTCGTCGTCGAGCAGGCCCTCGATATTGTCGAGCAGCAGGCGGAACAGGCGCAGCAGCAGGTCCTGCCGTTCGGCGCCGTCGTCCTTGCGCAATTCGATCTGGAAGCACAATTGCTTCAGGCGCGCCGCGATGTCCTGCAGTTCGGACTCGCCGACGGCGGTCTTGACCGCCGCGCCGAGCGCTTCGGCCTCGGCCGACAGTTCGGCGTCGCCGCTCAGCAGCGAGGCGCAGGCGAAGGACAGGGTGCGCGCCAGCATCTCGCGCAGCAGGACGGTGTCCGGTTCCTCGTCGCCCAGGGCCATCACCGGGGTGTTGCGGCGCAAATGACGCTCAGACATTTGTCCCAGCGCCTGGGTATAGCCGGTCCAGTCTTCCAGCTTGACCGCGCGCGTCATCCGGCGGCCGTACTCCGACAGCTCGCCCGGCGTCTCGGCCATGCGGCGCGCGAAGCCGGCCAGGACCTCGATCGCGCCCGAGTCCGGCGCCGGCGCGGGAGCTGCTGCCGGCGGCGCCGGCGGAATGCCGGCGATCTCGTCATAGATGGCGCGGTAATTGTCCGGCGTCGGCGCGATGCGGCGCGTGGCGAGGCGGCGGAACGCCTCGCGTGCGATTTCAGCGGGATTCGCAGCAGGATTCGCAGCGGGATTCGCAGCAGGATTGGCTGGCTGGTTCACGGCGGGCGCGGCGGGAGTGGACGAGATGGACATGGATTACTGCGCAATGACGAATTCGCGGGATTGGCGACATGATAATCAGCTTTTTTGCCATGCATCAATTAAAAAACAGTAACATAGTCCTTGAGCGCACCGGTTGCCGCCGCAGCGCAACGAAAATGTCACATTCAGTCCACCAAACCGTTACGGATGGCGTAGGTCGTCAGCTCGGCGCTGGTCTTGAGTTTCATTTTGACCAATAAACGAGCGCGGTATTCGCTGATGGTCTTGACCGACAGCGACAGCTCGCGCGCGATCTCGCTGACCGTCATGCCGGAGGCGATCATGGTCAGGGTCTGGTACTCGCGGTCGGACAGGCCTTCGTGCACCGCCGCCTCGTGGTCGGCGCCGATCGAGCTGGCCAGGGTCTGGGCCAGCGCCGCGCTCACGTATTTCTGGCCGCCCGCCACCTGGCGGATCGCCGTCACCAGCTCGCGCGGCGCGCTCTGCTTGGTGAGATAACCGGACGCGCCGGCCTTCAGCGCGCGGATCGCGTACTGGTCTTCGCGGTGCATCGACAGCATCAGCACCGCCAGCTCGGGCCGGTCTTTCTTTATTTGCTTGAGCACGTCGATGCCGTTGCGGTCGGGCAGCGAGATATCGAGCAGCATCACGTTGGCCTTGGACTTGCCCACCAGCCGGGCGGCGTCGACGCCGTTCTCGGCCTCGCCGGCGACATTGATGTCGCGCTGCTCGGCCAGGATCTGCTTCAGGCCCTCGCGCACGATGGCATGGTCGTCGGCGATGAAAACGCGGATGTTTACTTTGTCGGTCATTCTTCTTCTTGCGCTGCCTTGTGGGCCGCCGCCTGCTGCGCGGCAGGCCTGGATGCCAGCCTGGTCTTGATGGTCACCATCGTGCCACCTCCGGGCGCGGACGACAAGGCCAGCGTGCCGCCCAGCGCGCTGGCGCGCTCGCTCATGCCGCGCAGGCCGAACGATTGCGGCTTGAGGCGGTCGGCGGGCTGGACGCCGCGGCCGTTGTCGCAGATCGACAGGGTGAGCAGGTTGCGCTGGCGCCGCAGCGACACCGTGACCCGGGTCGCATTGGCATGCTTGGCGATGTTCGTGAGCGCTTCCTGGAAGATGCGAAACAGCGCGCTCGCATGGTCGGGCTCGAGCTCCAGGTCCTCATCGTCTCGATGCGGACAGCGCATGATGACGGCGATCCCCATCTGCTTCTCGAATTCGCGCGCCTGCCACTCCAGTGCGGCGACGATGCCGAGGTCGAGCGTGCTCGGGCGCAGGTCGAGCGAGATGCGGTGCACCGCCTCGATGGTGCGGTCGACCAGGCCGTCGACGTAGTTCGCCTTGTCGTGCAGGTCCGGCTGGTCTGGCGGCAGGCGCGCCGACAGCATGGCCAGCGCCATCTTGATCGCCGTGAGGTTGCCGCCCAGGTCGTCGTGGATCTCGCGCGCGATGCGGGTGCGCTCGTCTTCCTTGGCCTGCTCGATATGCGCGGTCAGCTCGGCCAGGCGCTCGCGCGAACGGTGCGATTCTTCCTGCTCCTGCTTGCTTGCCGTGATATTGGTCATGATGCCATCCCACTGTACCGCGCCGTCCTCGCGGGTATGCGGGGTGGCGCGCAGGTTGATCCACTTGACGTCGTTCCAGGCCGGGATGCGGATCCGTCCTTCCCAGTTCCAGGCCGCCAGGGCGGCGGCCGACTGCCGCATCGCCTCGTGGTAGGCGCGCCGGTCTTCCGGCAGGATCAGGCTTTCGAACAGCGCGGGATCGGCCTGCAGCTCGCCGGGCGCCAGGCCGAGCAGCGCGCTGCAGCCTTCGTTCAGGCAGGGGAAGCTGGTGCTGCCGTCGGGGTGCAGGACGAACTGGTAGACCAGGCCGGAGGTGGGAGGATGTTCGGTATGGAAAGGAGAGGGCAGGCTCATTGTTTTGTCTCGTCGCTTCTTTTGCGTGCACTGCTTTGGCTTGTCTGCATCATACGATAAAAGCGCGCGAATCCTGGCGCAGGCGACGCCAAGTCTCGTTACAATAAGGTCATGAATAAGGCATTTGTAAAAGAGTCCGATAACGACGACGACGAAGAAGCGTTGGCCCTGGCGCAGGCGATTCCTGCCGGCGCCAAGAATTACATCACCCCGGCCGGCTACCAGCGCATCAAGGACGAGCTGCTGCAGCTGATCGACGTCGACCGGCCCGAGGTGGTGCGCATCGTGCACTGGGCTGCGTCGAACGGCGACCGTTCCGAGAACGGCGACTACATCTACGGCAAGCGCCGCCTGCGCGAGATCGACCGCCGCATCCGCTTTCTCACCAAGCGCATGGATTCGGCCTTCGTGGTCGACCCGACTGTTCACTACGGCAACGACCAGGTCTTTTTCGGGGCCACGGTGAGCTACATCAACAAGGCCGGCGAAGAGCACACCGTCACCATCGTCGGCGTGGACGAGCTCGATCCTTTGAAGGGCAAGATCAGCTGGGTGTCGCCGGTGGCGCGCGCGCTGACCAAGTGCCGCGAGGGCGACGTGGTGCCGCTGCAGACCCCGCTCGGCATGGACGAATTGGAGATTATCTCGGTCGATTATCCCGAACCCGTGGCCGACTGAGTTCCGGGTTGGCTGCTAAGATGAGGTCATGAACCGACCTCACGACCCGGCGTCCGACCTGGACGCCCTGGCCGCGCTGCGCGCCGCCACTTCCGCACGCCACGAACGGCTCGACAGCGGCTTGCCGTTGTCCGGTCCTGCCCCCGACGTGCGCGACTATGCCACGCACCTGACGATGGTGCGCGACTGGCTGGCGCCGCTGCAGGGCTGGCTGGACGGCTTCGCCGACGGTCCGCAGACGGTGTTGCCGGCGCTCGGGCGGCTGGCGCTGATCGACGCCGATCTGAATGAGCCGGGCATGCCGCCGCTGTGCGCGCCGTCAAACCCGCGTGCCTGGCCGCAGGATGCCAGCGCCGCCTACCGCTGGGGCGTGGCCTACGTGATCGAAGGATCCCAGCTGGGCGGGAAGGTATTGTACGGAAAGCTCTCGGAACGGCTGGCGCCGCATCCATTGCGCTACCTGCGCGGGGCCGACGAAGGCCCGGGGCCGCGCTGGCGCGTGTTCATGCTGGCGCTGAAAGAACACGTGAAGTCGCCGGACGAGATTGCCGACGCGTGCGCGGGGGCGTGTGCGGCGTTTGATAGCATCCTGGCGCTGAGTATCGACAAGAAAGCCTGATCGGCTGACCACAGCTCGCACCCCGCAGCCCGCACCTTCAGCACGTCGTTCCCGCGAAGGCGGGAACCCAAGGTTGCATGCTGAGTGGCGCTGCTGGATCTAACTCCAAGCGTAAAACTTAGGTTCCCGCCTGCGCGGGAACGACGGCGGGCAAGCTTACGACCGCTCCCGCTCCACGCGATTGACCCCCGCCACCCGGCGCAAGTTGCGAATCAGCTGCGCCAGATGCACCCGATCCTTGATCTGGATCGTGAAGCGCAGCTGCGTCATGCTGTGCTCGTCATCCTCGTCCATGCCGACATAGGTGATGTTGGCGTCCGACTCGCCGATCTCGGCGGCCACGCGGGCGAGAATGCCTTTTTCGTTGTTGATCAACAGGCGGATGCGGCAGTCGAAGCGGCGGTTGAGCTCGTCACCCCACTGCACCGCGATCCAGCGGTCCGGTTCCTTGGCGCGGATGCGCTTGGCCGGCAGGCAGTCGCAGGTGTGGACCACCAGCGCCTGGTCGCGCCGCAGCTGGCCGGTGATCTGGTCGCCCGGGATCGGCAGGCAGCAGGGCGCCAGTTGCACCGCCACGCCTTCGCTGCCATAGATCGTGACCGGCGCGATCTCGCTGGCGGGCAGGGGTTTACTCGACGGCAGCAGTTCGGGGTCGCCCTCCATCAGGCCGAAGATATGGCGCGCCACCAGGGCCGGCATGCGCTTGCCGATGCCGATGTCGGCATACATTTCTTCCATCGACTTGGCCGAGGTTTCGGCCAGCAGGCGCTCGATGACGGCGTCCGACAGGTCTGGCTTGATATTGCGTACGGCCAGCGCCTGGGCCAGCAATTCCTGCCCCAGGTCGACCGATTCGTTGACGTCGATCGCGCGCAGGTGGTGACGGATCGCCGAGCGCGCCTTGCCGGTGCGCACAAAAGTGAGCCAGGTCGGGCTTGGGCGCGATTCCGGGTCGGTGATGATCTCGACGATGTCGCCGTTGTGCAGCTCGGTGCGCAGCGGCTGGTCTTCGTTGTTGATCTTGACGCCCACCGTGTGGTCGCCGATGCCGGTGTGGATCGAGTAGGCGAAATCCAGGGCCGTGGCGCCGCGCGGCAGGGCGATGATCTTCGACTTGGGCGTAAACACATACACCGAATCCGGGAACAGGTCGACTTTCACGTGTTCGAGGAACTCAGCCGAGTCGCCGGTCTGCTGCTGGATGTCGAGCAGCGACTGCAGCCAGGCATGGGTGCGCTGTTGCAGGTCGGACATGTTCGAGTCGCCCGTCTTGTACAGCCAGTGCGCCGCCACGCCGCTCTCGGCGGTGCGGTGCATCTCTTGCGTGCGGATCTGGAACTCGACCGGCGTGCCGTAGGGGCCGATCAGGGTGGTGTGCAGCGACTGGTAGCCGTTGATCTTGCCGATCGCGATATAGTCCTTGAACTTGCCGGGCATCGGCTTGTACAGGGCGTGCAGGGTGCCGAGCGCCACATAACAGTTGGGCACGCTGTCGACGACGACGCGGAAGCCATACACGTCGAGCACCTGCGAGAACGACAGGTGCTTGTTGCGCATCTTTTTATAGATGCCGTACAGCGTCTTTTCGCGGCCATAGACTTCGAACTGCAGGCCGCTGGTCGCGAGCTGGTTCTTGACCGCCTCGAGGATCTTCTTGACCACTTCGCGGCGGTTGCCGCGCGCGGCCTTGATCGCCTTCGACAGCGTCTGGTAGCGCAGCGGATACAGGTGCGAGAACGAGAGGTCTTGCAGCTCGCGGTAGATATTGTTCAGGCCGAGGCGGTGGGCGATGGGGACGTACACTTCCATCGTCTCGCCGGCGATGCGGCGCTTCTTGGCCGGCACCATGACGCCCAGGGTGCGCATATTGTGCAGGCGGTCGGCCAGCTTGATCAGGATCACGCGCACGTCGGACGCCATCGCCAGCAGCATCTTGCGGAAATTTTCCGCCTGCGCTTCGAGCTGGCTCTGGAATTCGATCTTTTCGAGCTTGGACAGGCCGTCGACGAGGTTGGCGACCTGGGCGCCGAAACGCTCGATCAGTTCGTCTTTCTTGACGTCCTGGTCTTCGATCACGTCGTGCAACAGGGCGGCCATGATGGCTTGCGCATCGAGCTTCCACTCGGCGCAGATCTCGGCGACGGCGATCGGATGGGAGATATAGGGCTCGCCCGACTTGCGGACCTGGCCCAGGTGCATCTCGTCGGAGAAGCGGTAGGCTTCCTTGACCTTCTTGAGTTCGGCGGGCGTGAGGTATTCGGACAGCATCGTGATCAGCTGCGTGACCGATGCGACGCCGGGAGCGACGGGCTCGAGGTAATCGGGAGGACGATTGTCGGCACGCCGCTCGCGTGGAGCAGCAGGGTTGCGTGTATTGGTCGAATCTGGGGACAGGTTCATTACGTTAAATCGTCAAGCCGTAGTGATCACAGAATAACAGAAGACGGGATAACGCTAATCCAGGCAACCCCGAAGGGAATTACATCGGCACTTTTTTCAGCATTTCCAGGCCAACCTTGCCGGCGGCGATTTCGCGCAGGGCGACGACGGTCGGCTTGTCTTTCGCTTCGACCTTCGGGGTGTGGCCTTGCAGCAACTGACGAGCACGGTAGGTAGCGGCCAGGGTCAGCTGGAAGCGGTTCGGGACGTTCTTGAGGCAGTCTTCGATGGTAATGCGGGCCATGTGTGTGCTCCTGATATGCGAAAAAATTCAGTTCAAAACGGGTAACGACAACGGTGAAAAGCGCGCCTGAATGGCGCGCTGATCACGATTGAGGTTGATGCGCGTGGATTCCCAGCTGGGCAAACAGCGTAGCGTTGCGGGCGGCCTGTTGGGCGAACCGGCAACGTGTCGCTTTGACAATCGCCTGCAGTTCGGCCAGGGCGACGTTAAACTCTTCGTTGATGATAGCATATTCGAACTCCGGAGCGTGAGCCATCTCGCCGCCGGCCGCCAGCAGGCGGCGCGTGATGATGTGCGGCTCGTCCGTGCCACGCTTGTGCAGGCGCTCTTCCAGCGCCTCGATCGACGGCGGCAAGATGAAGATGCCGGCCGCGTCCGGGAACAGTTTCTTCACCTGGCGCGCGCCCTGCCAGTCGATCTCGAGCAGGATGTCGGTGCCGTTCTTCATCTCTTGTTCGACGGTCAGGCGGCTCGTGCCGTAGTAATTGCCGTGCACCTCGGCCCATTCCAGGAATTCGCCGCGTTCGGCGCGGGTGACGAAATCCTCGGCGGTAGTGAAGTGGTAATGCTCGCCATCCAGCTCGCCCGGACGCGGCTTGCGGGTCGTGGTCGAGATCGACAGCTTGATGCCGGGTTCCTGCGCCAGCAGGGCGTTGACCAGGCTCGATTTGCCGGCGCCGGACGGGGCGGCGACGATGAACAGGCTGCCGGAGAAGGCGTGTGGGAGCATGGTAAATCCTTTGTCAATACGTTGGTGCGGCGCGGGCCGCGGTAGTTCATGTAAACGCTGAACGCGTCGGCGGCGTAGCCGCCAACCCCACGTAGGGTTGACGGGTTTCCCGTCAACGCGTTCAACCGGCCCTGGATCAGCCGAAAAATCTTTTACTGCCGGATCACTCCAGATTCTGCACCTGCTCCCGCATCTGCTCGATGAGGAGCTTGAGTTCCATCGACGCATCCGCCAGCTCCTTGACCGAGGCCTTGGCGCCCAGCGTGTTCGCTTCACGGTTCAGTTCCTGCATCATGAAGTCGAGGCGCTTGCCGACCTGGCCGCCTTTTTTCAGGATGTGGCGGGTCTCGTTCAGGTGGGCCGACAGGCGCGACAGCTCTTCGGAGACGTCGATCCGGATGCCGTACAGCGTCACTTCTTGCCGGATCCGCTCCAGCACTTCCTGGCGCGTGAGCGTCGACGGATTGCCGTGGCCGGCCAGGCCCAGGGCGTCCTGCATGCGCTCGACCGCCTTGTGCTGGAATTGCGAAATGACTTGCGGGATCAGCGGCGTGATGCGCTTGACGATGGCTTCCATCGATTCGATGCGCGATTGCAGCATCGATTCGAGCGCCGCGCCTTCGCGCTTGCGGCTGTCGACGAAAGCGGCGATGGTGGTGGCGGTGAGGGCGGCCACATCAAGCTGGAGCGACTCCTGGCCGATCGTCGATTCTTCGATGACGCCGGGCCAGCGCAGCAGCTCGGCCACCGTCATCGGGGATGCCTGGGCAAAGTGACGCGTGACTTCGCCCTGCAGGCGGGCGAGGTCGGCCAGCAGTTCCTGGTTCAGCGCCGAGGAGCCGCCGCTGACCTTGCGGCCGAACGACAGGCGCACCTCGACCTTGCCGCGCGTGATCGCGGCCATGATCGCCGAACGCAGGTCGGGTTCCAGCGCGCGCAATTCGTCATTGATGCGGAACTGGAGATCGAGGAAGCGCGAATTGACGCTCTTGATTTCGATCGTGAGGGTTCCTGCAGCGCCTTCGCTGGTGGCGACCGCATAACCTGTCATGCTTGAAATGCTCAATGGGATCCCCGGTTTTTATTCTTTACAAAGCCGACATTTATCCACACAATCGCCCTGTTTAGCAAGGAAACCCACTTGGATGGCTGCACAGAATAACGCTCCCCTGCCCGATGGGCTGGACATTGCCGGATACCGCATTGTAAAGAAAATTGCGTCCGGTGGGTTCAGTATTGTTTACCTTGCCTATGACGGCGAGGGCAATGCGGTCGCCATCAAGGAGTATTTGCCGAGCGCGCTCGCGCTGCGCCAGCCGGGCGAACTGGTGCCCGTCGTCGCCAAGCCCCACCTGGCCGTGTTCCGTATCGGCCTCAAGTGCTTTTTCGAAGAGGGCAGGGCGCTCGCGCGCATCGTGCACCCGAATGTGGTGCGCGTGCTGAACTTCTTCCGCGCCCACGACACCGTCTACATGGTGATGGCTTACGAATCCGGGCACTCGCTGCAGGAACACATCGCGCGCGCCGCCGCCAAGGGCAGCCGCCTGGGCGAGGGGTTCGTGCGCCAGGTATTTACGGGCGTCTGCGCCGGCCTGCGCGAGGTGCACGCCAACAAGCTGCTGCACCTCGACCTCAAGCCCGCCAACATCTACCTGCGCACCGACGGCTCCCCCTTGCTGCTCGACTTCGGCGCCGCGCGCCAGACCCTGCACAGCGATGCGCCGATGCTGGCGCCGATGTACACGCCGGGCTTCGCCGCGCCCGAGCTGTCCGCGCGCGGCGCCAGCCTCGGACCGTGGACCGATATCTACAGCCTGGGCGCCGCCATGCTGGCCTGCATGAGCGCCACGACGCCGCAGTCGGTCGAGGCCCGGCGCGCCGGCGACCGGCTGCTCGAGCAGCTGGATACATTGGTGGGACGTTATTCGCCCGAGCTGATCGACCTCGTGCAATCTTGCCTGGCGCTCGATCCGCTCGCGCGTCCGCAGAGCGTGTTCGCGATCCAGAAAGCGCTGCAGGCCGCACCGGCGGCGCCGCGCGCGGTGGCGTCCGCATCGGTGTCCCCATCGGCGCCGGCACAGGCGCGCGGCGGCTGGCGCGGACTCGTCGACCGTCTCGGCGCCTTCGGGCGCGGCCAGGGGTAATCATGCAATTCTCCGTCTACCAGCAAAGCCATATCGGCGGCCGCAAGGTCAACCAGGACCGCATGGGCTACTGCTTCACGCGCGACTCGCTGCTGCTCCTGCTGGCCGACGGCATGGGCGGGCACATGAACGGCGAGATCGCCGCGACCATCGCGCTGCAGACGGTGTCGATGATGTTCCGCATGCAGGCGCGTCCCTACGTCAAACGCCCCGAGCGCTTCCTGGAAGAAGCGCTGCTGCAGGCCCACCACGACATCCAGGCCTATGCCGCCACCCACGGCCTGCCCGAGATGCCGCGCACGACCGTCGTCGCCTGCCTGGTGCAGCACAACTGCGCGGTATGGGCCCATGCCGGCGACTCGCGCCTGTACTGGGTGCGGCGCAACCAGGTGCTGGCGCGCACGCGCGACCATTCGCATTTCGAATACCTGGTCGACCGCGGGCGCGCCGATCCGAGCGAGCGCGCGACCCACCCCGACCGCAACAAGCTGTACAACTGCCTGGGCGCCTCGAGCGCGCCGAAGATCGAGCTGTCGCACCAGGTCAGCCTGCAGCCGGGCGACGTGCTGCTACTGTGCTCCGACGGCCTGTGGTCGATGCTGCCCGAGGCCGAGATCGTGCACCGCCTGGCGACCGGCAGCGTGGTGCAGGCCGTGCCCGCGATGGTGCAGACCGCGGCCGCCGTCGGCGGCGCCCAGGCCGACAACACGACCGCGCTGGCCATCGCCTGGCAGGGCGCCGACACCGCGCAGGCCGGCCTGCCCAATGTGATCTCGACCCAGCTGCTGGGCGAGGACATGGTCAGGTCGACCATCGTCGGGGCCGAGGCCGCCCCGGGTGGCGCGGACGCCTTCGGCGACGACGACATCGAAAAAGCGATCGCCGAGATCCGTGCGGCGATCGAGAAGTCATCCCAGGTCATCAAGTAAACAAGCAAACAAGAAAGCAACCATCATGACATTTGAACAGCGCCCCAGCGGCCGCGCGGTCGACCAGCTGCGTCCCGTCTCCATCACCCGCAACTACACGCGCCACGCCGAAGGCTCGGTGCTGATCGAGTTCGGCGACACCAGGGTGATCTGCACCGCCAGCATCGAAGAGAAGGTGCCGGGCTTCTTGAAGGGCAAGGGCCAGGGCTGGCTGACCGCCGAATACGGCATGCTGCCGCGCTCGACCCATAGCCGCATGGACCGCGAAGCCGCGCGCGGCAAGCAGAGCGGCCGCACCCAGGAAATCCAGCGCCTGATCGGCCGCTCGCTGCGCGCCGCCTTCGACCTGGAAGCCTTCGGCGAGCGCACGCTGCACCTCGATTGCGACGTGATCCAGGCCGACGGCGGCACCCGCACGGCAAGCATCACCGGCGCCATGGTGGCGGCCCATGACGCCTTCGGCAAGCTGGTGGCGGCCGGCCTGATTCCGGCGATCCCCGTGCGCCACTTCGTGGCGGCGGTATCGGTAGGCGTGTATCGCGGCGAGCCGGTGCTCGACCTCGACTATCCGGAAGATTCGGATTGCGATACCGACATGAACGTGGTGATGACCGAGGCCGGCCACTTCATCGAAGTGCAGGGCACGGCCGAAGGCGCGGCGTTCGACCGCGCCGGCATGAACCGCCTGCTGGACCTGGCGCAGCAGGGCATCGCCGACCTGATCCACCTGCAGAAGCAGGCCTTGCGGCTCCTGTGACCTGCATGGGGTGTGTGAAGCCGGTAAAATAGCCGGCTTATCCAATCCAACCCGCATAACCATGACCCAACGCCTGATCCTCGCCTCCAATAACGCCGGCAAGCTGAAGGAGTTCGCCCAGCTGCTCGGCCCCATCGGTTTCGAACTGCACCCGCAGGGCGAATTCGACGTGCCGGAGGCGGAAGAGCCGTTCGGCACCTTCGTCGAGAACGCGCTGGCCAAGGCGCGCCACGCGTCGCGCCTGACCGGCCTGCCGGCGCTGGCCGACGACTCGGGCGTGTGCGTGAATGCGCTCGGCGGCGCGCCGGGCGTGTATTCGGCGCGATTTGCCGGCGAGCCGAAATCGGACGCCCGCAACAACCAGAAGCTCGTCGCCGACCTGGCAGGGCTTGCCGACAAATCGGCCTATTACTATTGCGTGCTGGTCTATGTGCGCCATCCGGACGATCCGCAGCCGGTGATCGCCGACGGCCGTTGGAATGGCGAGATCATCGCCAATCCGCGCGGCGAGAACGGCTTCGGCTACGATCCGCATTTCCTGATCCCGTCGCTCGGCAAGACCACCGCCGAGCTGGCGCCGGAACAGAAGAACGCACTGTCCCACCGCGGCCAGGCGCTGCGCGCGCTGGTCGAGAAACTGAAGTCCGCCTGACATGATCCCGATTAAAGTCGCCGCCCCCGGGCCGAGCGAGCCGCGTTCGCCGGCCAGCGCCGCGCTGCAATACCTGCAGCCGGGCGCGCTCAACCTCTCCGCCTTGCCGCCGCTGTCGCTGTACGTGCACTGGCCCTGGTGCGTGCGCAAATGCCCGTACTGCGACTTCAATTCGCACGAGGCGAAGGGAGAGTTGCCCGAGCAGGCCTACCTGGACGCGCTGCGCCTCGACCTGGAGCAATCGCTGCCGCTGATCTGGGGCCGCAAGATCCACACCGTCTTCATCGGCGGCGGCACGCCGAGCCTGATGTCGGCCGCCGGCCTGGACCGCCTGATGTCCGACCTGCGCACCCTGCTGCCGCTGGAGCTGGACGCCGAGATCACGATGGAAGCCAATCCCGGCACCTTCGAGGCCGAGCGCTTCAAGAGCTACCGCGCGAGCGGCATCAACCGGCTGTCGATCGGCATCCAGAGCTTCAATCCGGCGCACCTGAAGGCGCTGGGCCGCATCCATGATGGTGACGAAGCGTTGCGCGCGGTCGAGATCGCGAAGAACACCTTCGAGAACTTCAACCTCGACCTGATGTACGCGCTGCCGTCGCAGACCCTGGAAGAGGCACGGCGCGACCTGGAAACGGCGCTGTCGTTCGCGCCGCCGCACCTGTCGCTGTACCACCTGACGATGGAACCGAACACGGTATTCGCCAAGTATCCGCCGGCGCTGCCGGACGACGACCTGAGCGCCGACATGCAGGACATGATCGCCGAGGTGACGGGCGCCGCGGGCTACGAACACTACGAAGTCTCGGCCTATGCCCAGCCGGGCCGGCGCGCGCGCCACAACCTGAACTACTGGAAGTTCGGCGACTACCTCGGCATCGGCGCCGGCGCACACTCGAAGCTCTCGTTCCCGCACCGCGTGCTGCGCCAGGCGCGCTTCAAGCAGCCGGCGTCGTTCATCGAGGCCGCCAAGCGCGGCAATCCGGTGCAGGAAGAACACGAGATCGGCCGCGCCGACATGGGTTTCGAATTCATGCTTAACGCGCTGCGCCTGACCGGCGGCTTCGATCCGAACCTGTTCGGCGAACGCACCGGCATGAACATCGGCGCCATCACGAAGGCGCTGAACGAGGCCGAGGCGAAAGGGCTGATCTACCGCGACCACAAGCTGATCAAGCCGACCGAGCTGGGGCAGCGCTTCCTGAACGACCTGCAAGAGATGTTCCTGGCCGAGTAAGACCTAGATTTCAACCGCGCCGGCCAGCGCCTCCAGGGTGCGGGAGAGACCACCGACGATGCGCGCCATGCCGTCGTAGTCGTTGCGATCCTGCGTCCGGTTTTGCTCCTGGTCGGGCTCAGCCCCGGCGTGGAAATAAGGGAAGCGCAGGAAGCCGGCATCGGTGATCACCAGCGCAGGCCCGTCTTCCGGCCCGCTGCCATGCCCCGACAGGGTGAGTCCCATCACGTGGGCCGGCGCCGCCAGTCCTTGCCGGGCTTGCATCGGATCGTTGCGCAAGGCGGCCAGCGCCTGGCGCACCTGGGTCGACGATTCGCGCGTTCCAATGAAGGCCATGAAGTTGCCGCCATCGCGGCGCGCGGCGATGGCGCGCCGGTCCGCTCCTGCGGCAGGTTCATCATTCACGAAAAAGACGAAGCGGACTTCGGTGCCGTAGGCGGGATGCAGCGTCCTGGCCGCGCGCGCCAGTTCGAGCACGGCGGCGGCGCCGGCGATCCCCGCAGGGGCATCCTGGTCGAGGTGGGCGCCGACGATGAAGGTGCGGGCGGGGCGCTCGCCGGGCGCCAGCCTGGACACCGCCACCTCGATGCTGCGGCCCGGATGCGCCGCGTCGCCGCCTTGCCGTACGTGAGGGGAGTAACCGTAGCGCCGCAACGAGGTTTCGACATGGCGCAGCGCGCTGTATGGCTTGGCCGACGCGGCGGACGCCAGCGCCTGGGTGTGCATCTGCAGGCGCATCGCCAGCGGCGGCACACTCGACCTGGTGTCGAGGGTCACCAGGGCCAGCACGATCGCCAGCAGGATCGCGAGGATGACTTTCCAGTGTGAGTTGAAAAAATTGCGCATGGCGTCACACTGCGCCGCGGGGCGCATCGTCGACAGTCGATGGAGCCAGTGTATCCAAATCGCTGGCCGCACGCCCCGCCGCACTGGCAATTCCGCGTTACAACTTGGACAAGACGGAACGTGCCGGTTTTCGTTGTCCCACGCGCAGGCGCGCCCGGCTGCGGTGCCAGTGGAGAGTTGCGCACCATCAACCTCGTGGAAAGGTGCCATGGCTATGATCGGGTTTGCTCATAGGCATTAGCGAACTGCTCACATGAGGTGGATACCGTGATTATCGATAAGTTTGCCGCCGCTGCTGGTAGTTTGACCGACATGAACCGCGCCATACGGCTGCGTCTGTCCACCCCAAGCGGTATCGTCGACGATCTGCTGCTGGTGAAATATGTCAGCGGGGTCGAGACGATCTGCGGGGGGATTGAATATGCGCTGCAGTGCGTGTCACTTCAGGCGGGCATGGAGCTCAAGCGCTTCATCGCCAATCCGGTCGAACTTCAATTCGTGACAGACTCGGGCAAGCTTCGTACCGTATGCGGGATCATCGGTGGCGTGATCGAAGGGCAGAGCGACGGCGGGCTTGCAACTTACCAGTTGATGATTCGGGACGCTGTTTCGCTGCTCGAGCAAACCTGCAATACACGGGTTTTCCGCAATCGCAACGAGATCGACATCACCGAAACCATCTTGCGCGAGTGGCGCCAGGCCAATCCGATCGCGGCGGCCGCATTTCGTTTCGAGTGGGGCGGGTTGAAGCAGTATCCACCACGCGAGTTTACGATGCAGTACAACGAATCCAACGCTGCTTTCTTGCGGCGTCTCTGGAAGCGTCGGGGTATCGCATGGTTCATCAAGGCGGGCGCCTCGAATGAACGAGGAAGCAGCGATGTCCCGGTCCATACGCTGGTCCTTTTCGATAGTCCTAACGCGCTGGAGCAGAATCCGGCCGGTGCGGCGCGCTACCACCGTGATCACGGTACCGAGCAACGCGACAGTATCACCTCCTGGCATGCGGTACGTAACCTGACGGCTGGGCGTGTCAATCGCCATAGCTGGGATTACGCTCAGACGTGGTCCATGACTAGCCAGGAAACGAGTCTCGTCGATCAGGGAGCGATGGGGAATCAGTTCGCTGCCAGTCTCGATGAGTACCTGATCGATTCGCCACATGCTGGTGACAATGGCGACGACTATCGGAGCCTTGGCGTGCTGCGCATGCAACGCAAGGAATACGAGGCCAAGTTCTTCCAGGGAGAAAGCGGCGATCGGGACATGCGGGTTGGGCAGTGGCGTCGCATCGATGGGCATCCGGAGATCGATACCCATCCAGCTGATCAACGGGAATTCGTCTGCACCGAGCTGCGGGTGGAAGCCGAAAACAACTTGCCGAAAACGCTCGACGAAAAGGCCGGGCGTCTGTTCGCCCTGAACCGCTGGAGCGGCGATCGCGCCGCCTTGATGCATGCCAGTGCTGAACGCGGCGTGCGTTACACGAACCGATTTACGTGTGTGCGGCGGGGGATCCCGATCGTTCCCGCCTACGATCCGCGCATCGAGCTTCCGCGAACCGAGGCGCAGACCGCTATCGTGGTCGGACCTGTGAATCAAGAGATCCACTGCGACGAGCGTGGTCGGATCAAGGTCCGATTCCCTGCGTGCCGGCCGGAAGACCATGCGCATGCGGATGGCGCTGGCGCTTCCGGCAGTGATCGTGATTCGGCCTGGTTGCGCGTTGCTTCAGGGTGGGCGGGTAACGGATATGGGGCTATCTCCCTGCCGCGCGTCGGCGACGAGGTCGTCGTCGTGTTCTTGGGCGGCGATCCGGACAAACCCCTCATCATCGGGAACGTCCATGGCGCTCGAACGCCGTCACCTTCGTTCAGCCGCAATAGCGTTCTTCCCGGCGACAAGCACCTTTCTGGAATCGTGAGCAAGGAAGGGCAAGGGATGCGGGCCAATCAGCTTCGCATGGACGATACGCCGGGGCAGATCAGTGCGCAGCTTGGGAGCGAACACGCGCATAGCCAGCTGAATCTCGGTTATCTCACGCAGCCAAGGCGTGACGGTTCGGCCGAGCCGCGTGGTGAAGGTGCAGAACTGCGTACTGACGCAGCGTTGTCCTTGCGGGGCGGGCAAGGGATTCTTATCAGTGCGGATGCGTCACTGCGCGCTGTGGGGCGGTTGCTCGATCGCGATGGATTGGCTGGCCTCGCAGAGGCGTTGTCGACTATACAGACGCAATTGGCAGAGCTGGCCGAGACGCATGAGACGGATGCAGTCGAAGGAGAATCGCTGGCGCAGCTTAAGTCGCATCTTGAGCAATGGGAGGATGGCAGCAACGCAGCGGGCAAATCGGCGTCGGGAGAGTGCGGGAAGCCGATTGTCGCTATCGAAGCGCCGGCCGGAGTGCTGCTGGGTAGTCAGGCGGGCGTGGCGATTGGGGCGCAGAGCCATATCGATCTGGTCAGCGTTCGAAATACGCAGGTTTCGGCCGGACGCAAGTTGATCCTTCATGCCCTGCAGGGAATCAGTTTGTTTGCGCATTCACTGGGGGCCAAGTTGGTTGCGGGAAGCGGAAAGGTTGAAATCGAGGCGCAGGATGAGAACGTGGAGATCACATCGGCGAAACGTATCGTCCTTTCCGCCACCGAAGAAATCGTCTTGCAATCCCCGAAGGTGACGGTTGTGACCCAAGGTGCGCAAGTGGCACTCGGGGATGGCGCAATTACGCATCAATGCACTGGCAGTTTCACAGTCAAATCTTCGAAAACCGAGTTTCCAGGTGCTGGTGACGGAGGTTCGCTTTCCATGCGCATGCCGAAGAGCATGGTTGAACATGACCAGCGCGTGCGGTTGGCGGATCTATCGACTGGTGAGCCGCTTGGCAATCAGCGTTATCGGGTGACATTAGAAGATGGACAGGTCATTGAAGGGCGTACCACCGCCGACGGGATGACGGAGAATTTTAAAACTGATATCCCGTTCGGTGGTTACACTATCGAAGCACTCGATGACTGAATGCTTTGGCGAGGAGGTGCGATATGAATTCTTCTTTCAGGCCTTATGGATACAAGCTTCCAGTGAATCCGAAAAACAGGCAAGGAAACGTTTCTCACGGCTTCGTTACACCACGACAAGATCGAACTCCACAAGTAAAATGTACTTTACCTAGGAAGGTGCTGCCTATTATTTTTATCCCCGGAATTATGGGGTCAAATCTGCGCTTAAGGATGGATCGGCAAGAGAAAATAGGGCAGGATCACAATATATCGTGGCGCCCCGATAATTCCTCTGTCACGATTCAACAATATGATGACAGTCCTGCAGAGCGGCAACTGCGCCTCGATCCGGAAGTTACTGAGGTAGATACATATGATCCGGTAAAAAACAAAACCGGGAATCGAAGCGAAAGCTCTGATCAGAGAAACGAGGCGGTGCGTTATTCATGGGGCTATGGCGGATGGAGGCGACTTGACGGTCCTCTACTACAGGGAGATCCTCCTGGTGCAAAAAATGGTCGAACTCAAGACCAGAAGGCCCGGGAGCGGGGCTGGGGTGAGGTGTATTTCGGTAGCTATCAGTCTATTCTGGCGGTTTGCGAAAACAAGCTGAATTCAGCATTTTCGAACGGAAATATTGAAACGTATTTAAGCAAGCATATCGTTAATGTTGATCCTGCCAAATGGGGGGCGCATAAAAAATCATCAATGACCGCAATCGATGTGGGTGCCATCCGGGTTGCTGTTAGAGGGTGCTGGTTTCCTGTTCACGCCATGGGGTATAACTGGCTTAGGAGTAATAGAATATCTGGTGTTGATATCGCAAGAAGAATTAATAGTCTTATAGATGATTATCAAAAGCAGGGATTTCGGTGTGAGAAAGTAGTCTTGGTAACCCATTCCATGGGTGGATTAGTGGCCCGCGCCGCAATTCATCCTAAGATAGGAAAAATCAATGACAAAGTACTTGGTGTCATACACGGGGTCATGCCCGCTGTCGGAGCGGGCGCTGCATATAAACGTATGCGCTGCGGTGTTGAGAGTACGTGGTACAGCCTTCCAACTACCATAGGCGCGGCAATCCTAGGAAATAATGGAAAGGATGTTACTGCCGTCCTCGCGGGTGCTCCAGGAGTGCTGCAATTACTTCCCAGTCGACTTTATGGAAAGCACTGGTTGGAGTTTAGAAAGAATGACGAGATGGTAAAGAGCTGGCCCGAAGAATGTCCCTATGAGGAGATATATAAGAAAAGAGGAAAATGGTATGGTCTATTTCGCGAAGAGTGGATTAACCCGGCTGGTTTGAATACGGCTGGAATTTCGCAAACTCTCCGTCATTTGGACGAGGCTAAGAAATTTCATGAACACATCGAAAATACATACCATGAAAATAGCTACGCTCATTATGGTGCGGATGCCGAAAGGAAAGCATGGCATAAAGTTGTATGGCGAGCAGATGATACAGCGGTTTTTCGTGATGCTGAAGCATTGAGCATCGTCGAAGATGACCAGAAGGGAGAATTGAAACTGCTAGATAAGACGATAGCCGAGAAATCTCCCGACAAGGTATTCGATGCTGATATGCAGGCTGCCGCAGAACCGGGAGACCAAACTGTCCCGCTACACTCAGGCGATGCTCAGCTTAGGAGCGGAAAATTCAAGGGAATTTTCAGACAGTCTGGGTATGAGCACCAGGCAAGCTATGACGATAAGGCAGTGATAGATGCTACCTTGTACAGCTTATTAAAAATCATATCTACAATGAGATGGTCTGAAAAATGAAAAAACTTTCGTTATCCCCAAATTCGTGGGTGACTGCAACGATTTTTTCATTAGTCATTGCTTCCGGGGTGAGCTACGGATTTTCTATATTCGCTGGAGAATTGATGAGTAAGTCACATGGCCGCATTGGTGAAATGTTTGAAAAGACTCGTCTCGTATGCTTCGGACGATTTGTCATTGCCGTGCCGGATGGCGCGATCATGGTGCATGGGCCGGCAGAGTTAAATGGCAGTTTCAGTGTTTATCGAGATCAGGCTGATAGGCTTGCGGAATTTGCCTCGTCTCGGCTTGGCGAAGCAAAAGAGGAAAAGGATTATATTCCAGAAGATCAAGTCCAGGATTTTCCATTGGTCGGAAAAATAAGAGATGGAGTGTTGCCTGGTCAGAAATTGGTATTTGGGGCGAAAAGTTCGATCGGCTATACTATCCATTCTTACATGCCGATAGGAAGAGATTTGTTTATTCTGGAGAGAGGAAATGTGGCAGAGGCAGAGGAAGCAGTTCGAGAGATGAATCGGTTTGCTACGCAACTGCGCCCGCGTGATGATTACGAAATTCCAGTTGGACAGGGATTTTGTGTCGATGGAGGATTTGTCGATATTCAGCCAGAATATGAAAACACTGCTTTTGGTCTTCGTTTCAAAGAGTTCCCGGATGTCCGTTTTTCGATACAGACGCTAAAAAATCGTGATTATTTGCAGGAAAGCAGCAGTCCCTCGGCCATGCGTAAGAGTGCCAGGGAGCGCGCTAGTGTTATTCAGCTCGCAAGCTTCTTCGCACGCATCACAACACTGCGCGAAGGTCGTCGTCAACTTGACGGCTGGGAAGGTGAAGAAATTCTGACCAGAAGACCGGAATACAAAGACGATACCGACGCGCACGAATTTAGGTTCTTCAGTGTGGGCCAGCGTCACGACGCCCTGCACCCGCTACTGGATATTCGCATGGATACTGGCGTAAAGGAAAACGCCAAGGCAAGTGTCAGGCCGAGCCTTACCGACGAGGCGGCATTGGCATTGTGGGACAAGCTCCTCCCGACTATCCGTGTGCGCCGGCCAAGCGACGCCACGCCGCCGCCTGCACCGCCGCCCACGGTATCGCTTGAAAGTGTAAGGAAGTCTGGAGATATATGTCCTCAATCGGGTTGGTGGGAATGCCTGGAAAAGCGGAAAATTGAGGGAGAAAGGCGTCGACTCTTCACGGCAGGCGACAAGTTGCCACCTGTGTTGGCTGATGGCGGTGCGAGTTTATGGAATACGCTGATCGGTAACACGCACCAAATAGCAACGGTGGAGTGGAAGTTAGTCGAATATGACCTGCCATCTGTATTCTCGGTCGAGACAAAAGGCGCTGGAATTCCACAAGCAGGCAACGATGCGAAGGTAGACGATGCCTAACGTGATTCGCTTGAACGACCCCACCAGTCACGGCGGAAAAGTAAGCAAAGTCGCCGCTACGCACTTCACTGTCGGCGGTCTTGCCGTGGCGTGTGTCGGCGACACATGTACTTGCCCTGTACATGGTCCAGTCACTATTGTGGAAGGAGAGGCAAAACACACCATTGGCGGTCTTCCCGTCGCTTATGAAGGCCACAAGACCAGCTGTGGTGCGACGCTGGTATCAACAGTGAACAACTTCAACCACAAGTGATCAGGAGCGGATTTCCGTAGCGATGTCAGATCAAACGGTATTCTTCTTTATCGCTGCCCCCAAAAAAAACCGGGCCACATGGGCCCGGTCCGTATGACAGCACTTTCAGCAGCTTAGCGCGCCGCCACCGGCGTGGCGCCGTCGGCCGGCGCCGCCGGCTCCGTCCATCCGCCACCCAGCACGCGATACAAGGTCACCTGATTCTGCAAGCGCAGCAGATTCGCCTGCACCGACAACTGCTGCGACTGGAACAGCGAACGCTGCGCATCGAGCAGGTCGAGGTAGCTGGCCGCGCCGCTGCGGTAACGCAGGTCGGACAGGTTGAAGCGGTCGGCTTCGGCCTCGGTCACCGCGGCTTGCGCGCGCAGCTGTTCGCTGAAGGTCGCCTGGCCGGCCAGCGCGTCCGCCACTTCGCGGAACGCGGTCTGGATCGATTGCTCGTACTGCGCCACCGCGATGTCGCGCTGGGCCCTGGCGCTGCCCAGCGTGGCGCTGTTGCGGCCGTAGTCGAAGATCGGCAGGATCGCCTGCGGCGCGAAGGTCCAGCCCCAGGTGCCGCTGTCGAACAGGCCCGACAGCTCGTTGCTGGCGCTGCCGGCGGTGCCGGTCAGCGTGATGCGCGGGAAGAAGTTCGCGCGCGCCGCGCCGATGTTGGCGTTGGCCGCGATCAGCTGCTGCTCGGCCGAACGGATGTCCGGACGGTTGGTCAGCAGGTCGGACGGCAGGCCGGCCGGGATGTCGGGCAGCTCGGTCTTGGCCAGCGTGGCGCCGGCGCTCACGTCGGCCGGCAGCGGGCCGCCGACCAGCAGCGTCAGCAGGTTGATGTCCTGGGCCCGCAGGCGCTGCTGCTGGGCCAGGGTGGCGCGGGCCGTCTCGACCAGCGAACGCGATTGCTGCAGTTCCAGGCGCGAGGCCACGCCGTTCTCGAAGCGCAGCTGGGTCAGCTTGTCCGATTCCAGGCGCGTGTTCAGCGTGTCTTGCGTGATGCGCAGCAGCTCTTCGTCGGCCAGCAGTTGCAGCCAGGCGCTGGCCACCGACGAAATCAGGCTGATCTGGGTGGCCTTGCGCGCCTCCTCGGTCGCCAGGTATTGCGCCAGCGCCGCTTCGGACAGGTTGCGCACCCGGCCGAACAGGTCGAGCTCGAAGGCCGAGACCGACAGGCCCGACTGGTACACGCTTTCGATCGGCTGGTCTTCGCCGGTGGTCTGGCGGTTGCCGCTGATGCCCAGGCCCACGCTCGGCAGGCGGTCGGCGCGGGTGATGCGGTATTGCGCACGCGCCTGTTCGATATTGGCGATCGCCACGCGCAGGTCACGGTTGTTCACCAGGGCCGCGTCGATCAGCGAACGCAGGCGGGCGTCGGTGAAGAACGACTGCCAGGCCACCGTGGCCGGGGCGGCGTTCAGCACCGGGCTGGTCGACTCGGTCGCCGCCTTCGGGGTTTCCGGGAAGGCCGCAGCCACCGGGGCCGCCGGACGTTCATAGTCCGGCGCCAGCGAGATGCAGCCTGCCAGCGTCATCGCCAGTGCCAGCGGCGTCGCCAGTTTGATGTGCTTGATCATGGTTTGCTTCCTTCTTCTACATGCTTCTGATGTTGAGTCGCGTACATCTTCTGCTGGCGGTCGCTGCCCTTGAAGAGCGTGCGGACCACCACGAAGAAGACCGGCACGAAGATCACGCCCAGCACGGTCGCGGTGATCATGCCGCCCATCACGCCGGTGCCGATGGCGCGCTGCGATGCCGAACCGGCGCCGCCTGCGATGACCAGCGGCAGCACGCCGAGGATGAAGGCCAGCGAGGTCATGATGATCGGGCGGAAGCGCAGGTGCGCCGCTTCCAGCGCCGCCTCGTACGGCGTCTTGCCCTCGGCCTGCAGGTCCTTGGCGAATTCGACGATCAGAATCGCATTCTTCGCCGCCAGGCCGATGATGGTGATCAGGCCGACCTTGAAGTACACGTCGTTCGGCAAGCCGCGCATATTGGCCGCGATCAGCGAGCCGAGCACGCCCAGCGGCACCACCAGCATCACCGAGACCGGGATCGTCCAGCTTTCATACAGCGCGGCCAGGGCCAGGAACACCGCCAGCAGCGAGAAGGCGATCAGGATGCCCGCGGTCGAGCCGGACAGGATTTCCTCACGCGACTGGCCGGTCCATTCGAAGGCGAAGCCGGCCGGCAGCTGGGCTGCCAGGCGCTGCATCTCTTCCAGCGCATCGCCGCTCGAATAACCCGGAGCCGGTTCGCCGGTGAGTTTCATCGCCGGATAGCCGTTGTAGCGGTTGGTCTGCATCGGGCCGGTGGTCCATTCGGTGGTCGCGAACGACGACAGCGGCACCGGCTGGCCCTGGGTGTTCAGGGCGTTGATGCGCAGCAGGTCGTCCGGCTGCATGCGCTGCGGCGCATCGGCCTGCACGATCACGCGCTGCAGGCGGCCGGCGTTCGGGAAGTCGTTCACATACGACGAACCCAGCGAGGTCGACAGCGCGGTATTGATCGCGCCGAAGGTCACGCCCAGGGCTTGCGCCTTGTCGCGGTCGATGTTCAGCTTGAGCTGCGGCGCGTCTTCCAGGCCTTCCGGACGCATGCCGGTCAGGACCTTGCTCTGCATGGCCATGCCCAGCATCTGGTTACGCGCGGCCAGCAGTGCCGCGTGGCCGTTGCCGCCACGATCCTGCAGGCGGAACGAGAAGCCGGTGCCGGTGCCCAGTTCCGGGATCGGCGGCGGGCTCACCACGAAGATGAACGAGTCGCGCACCGCGCCCATGTGGCCGGTGATGCGGCCGGCGAACGATTGCGCGTCCTGGCCTTGCTCCTTGCGCTCGTCCCACGGCTTCATCGGAATGAACGCGAGACCCATGTTCTGGCCCTGGCCCGAGAACGAGAAGCCGGTCACGGCCACGATGTTGGCGGTCTCGGGCTGCTTCATCACGAACTCTTCCAGCGAACGCAGCACGGTGCCGGTACGCTCGGCGGTGGCGCCTGGCGGCAGCTGGATGTTGGCGATCACATAGCCCTGGTCTTCGTTCGGCAGGAAGGCGTTCGGCATGCGGGTGAACATCAGGGCGACGATGGCGACCAGCAGCGCGAACACGACCATCCAGCGGCCGGCGCGCTTGAGGATGGCGCCGACGAAGCCTTCATATTTCTTGGCGCCGGCCGTGAAATTGCGGTTGAACCAGCCGAAGAAACCCTTTTTGTCCATATGATGGCCGGCTTCGACGGGTTTCAGCAGGTGCGCGCACAGCGCCGGGGTCAGGGTCAGCGCCAGGAAGGCCGAGAAGCCGATCGAGGTCACCATCACGACCGAGAACTGGCGGTAGATGTTGCCGACCGCGCCGGCGAAGAAGGCCAGCGGCACGAACACGGCGATCAGGACCACGGTCACGCCGATGATGGCGCCCGAGATCTGGCCCATCGCCTTGCGCGTCGCTTCCAGTGGGGGAAGACCTTCCTCGCTCATGATGCGCTCGACGTTCTCCACCACCACGATCGCATCGTCGACCACGATACCGATCACCAGCACCATGCCGAACATGGTCAGCACGTTGATCGAGAAGCCCAGCGCCAGCAGGCAGGCGAACGAACCCAGCAGGGCAATCGGCACCACGATGGTCGGGATCAGGGTGTAGCGGATGTTCTGCAGGAACAGGTACATCACCAGGAACACCAGCACGATCGCTTCGAACAGGGTGTGCACCACTTGCTCGATCGAGATGTCGATGAAGGTGGTCGAGTCGTAAGGAATCGAGTACTTCATGCCTTTCGGGAAGTACTTCTGCAGCTCCGCCATGCGCGCCTTGATCAGCTCCGCCGTTTCAAGGGCGTTGCCCGACGGCGCCAGCTGCACGCCGATACCGGCCGACGGCTTGCCGTTCAGGCGCGCGGTGGTGGCATAGGCCTGGCCGCCGATTTCGATGCGCGCCACGTCCTTCAGGCGCACGGTCGAGCCGTCCGGATTCGCGCGCAGCACGATGTTGCCGAACTGTTCGACGTTCGACAGCTGGCCGGTGACGATCACGGTGGCGCTGATCTGCTGGCCCTTGGCGACCGGCAGGTCACCGATGGTGCCGGAAGCGACCTGGGCATTCTGCTGCGAGATCGCGGCGGTGACGTCGGCCGGCGACAGGTTCAGGCCAACCAGCTTGGTCGGGTCGATCCAGACGCGCATCGCCTTCTCGGTGCCGAACAGCTGGGCCTGGCCAACGCCGGTGATGCGCTGGATTTCAGGCAGCACGTTGCGCGAGGCATAGTCGCCCAGCTCGATGTTGCCGATGTTCGGGTCGTCCGACGACAGGATGGTAAACAGCAGGAAGTTCGAGCGCGCCTGGTCGACGCGCACACCCTGCTGGGTCACCGCCGGCGGCAGGCGCGGGGTGGCGCGCGACAGGCGGTTCTGGACGTCGACCTGGGCCAGGTTCGGGTCGGTGCCGGTCTCGAACGAGACGGTGATCGAACCGGTGCCGTTGGCCTGGCTGGTCGATTCCATGTAAATCATGCCTTGGGCGCCGTTCATCTCGCGTTCGATGATCGAGATGACGGAGTCTTCAAGCGTCTGCGCCGATGCGCCCGGATAGGCGACGTTGATGACGATCGAGGGTGGCGCCACGGTCGGGTATTGCGCGATCGGCAGCTGCTTGATGGCGACGCCACCGAGCACCATGATGAACAGCGCGATCACCCATGCAAAAATCGGGCGGTCAATAAAAAAACGTGCCATTGGAAAGTCCTATTCCTTTGTTCTTAGCGGCTGCTGTCGGCCGGCGTGGTCGCGCCCGCGACCGGCGAACCGGCATCCGGGGTGCGGGTATCGCCGGCACCGGCGGTGGCAGCCGCCTTGGCGCCGGCCGCGTTCGGCTGGGCCGCCGTTGCGCCTGCCTGGGCCGGCGCCTGCTGGGCGCCTGCCGGCGTCCACTGCACGGGCTTGACCGGGGTACCCGGCGGCAGCATCTGCAGCTTCTGGAAGCCGTCGACCATCACTTTTTCGCCTTCCTTCAGGCCGCCGGTGACGACCCAGTTCTCATCCTGCTGCGAAGCGATCTGGATCTGGCGCGGGACCGGCTTGTTGTCGGCGCCGATGACGGTCACGGTGTCGCCGTTCTGGCCGCCGCGGGTGACCGCCTGCTGGGGAATCAGGATGCCGTTCGGCAGCGAAGCCTGGGCAATGCGCACTCGCACGTACTGGCCCGGGAGCAGGGCGTTGTTCGGGTTCGCCACGGTGGCGCGCAGCGTGACCTGGCCGGTGCCCTGGTCGACGGTCACGTCCGAGAACAGCAGCTTGCCGCGCTGCGGCAGGACCGAGCCGTCTTCCAGCAGCACGGTGACCGGCACGTCGTTGGCGCCGCCGCCCTGCTTGCGCAGGCGCTGCAGCTCGGTGGCCGACTGGGTGATGTTGAGGTACATGGTGTCGGTCTGCTGGATCAGGGCCAGCTCGGTCGACTGGGTGCTTGACACCAGCGCGCCTTCGGTCACCAGCGCGCGGCCGATGCGGCCCGTGATGGGAGCGTTCACATTGGTGTAACCAACATTGATCTGGGCAACGCGCAGCTGGGCCTTGGCTGCGGCGACTTCGGCCTCACCTTGCTTCTGGGCGGCGACGGCGTTGTCGAATTCCTGTTTGCTGACGGCATTGGCTTCGACCAGCGGCTTGTAGCGCTCGGCGATGGCGCGCGAGGCTACCAGGTTGGCTTCGGCGCGCGCGACGTCGGCGCGCGCTGCGGCGAGCTGGGCCTGGTAAGGCGCCGGGTCGATGGTGAACAGCGACTGGCCCTGCTTGACGATGCTGCCCTCGGTGAAGGAACGCTTGAGCACCACGCCGTCGACGCGGGCGCGAACCTGGGCGGTGCGGATCGGTTCCACGCGCGCCGGCAGTTCGTTCTGCAGCGCGACGGTCTGGAAGGCGGCGGTGACGACGCCGACTTCGGGCGCCGGCATCTGCTGGCCGGCGGGGGCGCCGGCCTTGGCCGGATCGTCTTTCTTGCCGCAGGCAGACAGCAGGACCACCGCAGCCATGGTGGCCGCCGCGACCCGGGTGAGGGACATGGATGAGGAGTTGGCAGAGCGCATTACGTGTGCATCCTTCTAGTTAGAAATACTTGCCGATGTCACACCCCAGTCACTAACATATGCACGGGATGTGAGATCAACGCTGGCTTTTGCAAATAGTTTTATATACTATCACGACTGTATGTAAAATGTTTAAGCACCTTTAATTCGAGGGTTACTCAAAAGAAATGGTTCGCAGGACGAAGGAAGAAGCAGCGGCGACCCGCGACAGCATTCTTGATGCAGCAGAGATCTTGTTCGCTAAACAAGGCGTTTCGCGAACGACATTACAGCACATCGCGACTGCGGCGGGTGTAACGCGCGGGGCGATTTATTGGCATTTTGTCGACAAGGGCGCGCTGTTCAGCGCGATGATGGATCGCGCCACGATGCCGATGGACACCGCCATCCAGCAGCTGGGCGAGCGCGAGGTCGCCGACCCGCTGCAGCGCTTGCGCGACGAGCTGATGGCGGTGCTGCACATCGTCGTCAGCGACGAGAAGGCGCGCCGGGTGTTCGAGATCGCCACCCTCAAGACCGAGTTCACCGACGAGGTCGATTCGGCCCGCGTGCGCAAGCGCGAAGCGGTGGCCGAGTGGCGCGCGCGCATGGAAGCGCAGCTGACCGAGGCGCGCGCGAATGGCCAGTTGCCGGCCAGCGTCGACCCGCACAATGCGGCGACCTGCATGTGGATCATGCTCGACGGCCTGCTGCGCAACTGGCTGTTCGACCTGGAATCGTTCGACCTGATGGCGCTGGGCGGGGAGGTGATCGATACCTTCCTGGCGGGGTTGAAGGCGCGCTGAACGCGCATTCCCAATAAAAAACCCGGCCGCGGCCGGGTTCGTCGTTAACGCCGCAGCGTTTAACGCATGCCTTCGATCATCTGCTTGAGCTTGAGCGAATCGGCGACGAAGGCGCGGATGCCTTCGGCCAGCTTCTCGGTGCCCATTGCGTCTTCGTTCAGCATGAAGCGGAAGGTCTTTTCGTCCATCGCGATCTTCTCGATATCGGCGCTGTCGTCTTTGACCAGCTTGCGCTCGACCGGCGCGTCGCTGTCGGCCAGCTTTTGCAGCAGGTCCGGGGAGATCGTCAGCAGGTCGCAACCGGCCAGTTCCAGGATCTGTGAGGTATTGCGGAAGCTCGCGCCCATCACTTCGGTGTCGTAGCCGAACTTGCGGTAGTACTGGTAGATGCGCTTGACCGACTGCACGCCCGGATCGTCGGCGCCCTGGTACTCAAGGCCGGTCGATTTCTTGTACCAGTCGTAGATGCGGCCGACGAACGGCGAGATCAGCTTGACGCCGGCTTCGGCGCAAGCCACCGCCTGGCACAGCGAGAACAGCAGGGTCAGGTTGCAGTGGATGCCGTCTTTCTCCAGGATCTCGGCGGCGCGGATGCCTTCCCAGGTCGACGCGATCTTGATCAGGACGCGTTCGCGCGACACGCCGTTCTTTTCATACAGGGCGATCAGCTCGCGGCCCTTGGCCACCGTCGCTTCGGTATCGAACGACAGCGCGGCATCGATCTCGGTCGAGACGCGGCCCGGCACGTACTTCAGGATCTCGACGCCGAAAGCGATCAGGAGGCTGTCGACGATCGCTTCGGTCGACGCGTCCGGCGCATCGGCGATCGCCTTTTCCAGCAGCGGACGGTATTCCGGCTTTTGCACGGCCTTCAGGATCAGGGAAGGATTGGTGGTCGCGTCCTGTGGGGCATAGGCCTTGATCGACTGGAAGTCGCCGGTGTCGGCGACCACGGTGGTGTACTGCTTGAGCTGTTCGAGTTGGTTCATGTGGGTCTCTGGATGGTGTGGCGCAATTAGAAATCGGTGGCGGCAATGAATGCCGCGAGCATGGC
Source organism: Massilia sp. UYP32 (assembly GCF_050434365.1). Taxonomy (NCBI): domain Bacteria; kingdom Pseudomonadati; phylum Pseudomonadota; class Betaproteobacteria; order Burkholderiales; family Oxalobacteraceae; genus Massilia; species Massilia sp. UYP32. Next base: position 53,109 of record NZ_JBNDIK010000003.1, on the reverse strand, counting down.
TTCGAGGCCGGCGCGATCTTCTTCCGAGAAACGGTCCGGCTTCGGGCTGTCGATATCGAACACCCCAATGAGCTTGTCATCCTTGATCACCGGAATGACGATTTCCGAGGCGGACGCCGAATCGCAGGCGATGTGGCCCGGGAAGGCATGCACGTCCGGCACCACGATGGTCTCGCGCTTGACGGCGGTCGTGCCGCAGACGCCGCGCCCGAACGGGATGCGGGCGCAGGCGGGTTTACCCTGGAACGGGCCGACCAGCAGGTCCTGGCCTTCGCCTTTTTTCGAGGGAACCGTGAAGTAGAAGCCGGCCCAGTTCAGGCTTGATAACGTGTCGTAGACCAGGGCCGAGAACTGGGAAGCATTGGCGGTCAGGTCGCGCTCGCCCTCGAGGACGCTGGTCACTTGACGCACCAGCAGGTCATAGTCGGGACGGTCGCTGCGTTCGGGATTGATATGCATGTCAGGCGAAAATGCTGGTCGAAAACCGCTATTTTACAGCCACCGCTGCCGCAGGCGCTCCGGGCTCCGGCGGTGTCATCGAAATAACCATCCTGAACCGCTGGCGCAGCCTCGGCTTGCCGTCGGGGAGCTTGCCAGGGTGATAATGCACGTCGGTCTGCAGGCGCTCGCCGTTCACCCGCAGGCGTTGCACCGTCGCGCCGGCGCGCGCGTCGAGCGGCATCGCGACCTCGGTCTGGAACAGGTGTTTGCCGGTCGGGTCCAGCAGGTCGAGCAGCAGGCGCGCGCCGTCGCCCGACGCCACCAGGATGAAGTTGCCGGTGCAGGCAAAGCTGTCGACGTCGGACCAGGGCCGGAACGACCACGCGCCGGCATCGAACTGCCGGTGCGACGCCACCGTCGCGATCCGGTAGGAAGGCGGACAGCCATCGCCTCCTTGAATGGGAGGATCTTCGCGGCCGGCCCGGAGCGGCGTGTGCGTGACGGGCGCTGCGCCATACGGCGGCTGGTCGGGTCGGCCGCCGGCCGGGGCCGCCGTGCCCAGCACCCTGCGCACGAACGCCATGGCCTCTTCGCCGACCGGGACGCGTCCGGCATCGATCTGCCGGGCGCGCAGGTATTTTCGGCCGAGCAGTTCGTCACTGTCGCGGTCGTGGATGGACAGGCTGGTGATGCGGTCAATTCTTTCTTCGGACCGGTCCGCGTGTTCCTCGACCACGTAGCGCGCGCGGACGTCGCCGCGAGGATGCACGACGAAGCTGCCCGGACCGGCACGGCGATAGACCTTGTCGAGATATAGCACGGACGGATAGTTGGCCCACAATGCGTCGTCAAGGCCGAACAGCGGCTGGAATGGGCCCGCGCCGGGCTGGTCGAAGCCGATGTGGCGCAATTCGACGTTCTCGACGCCGCTCACGGCGCGCATCACGATCGGAGCGGGCAGCTGCAGCTCGGACTTGGCCATGCACATCGTCAGGGCGCCGGCCGCAACGAGGGTCGACAGGAGTAGCTTGTAGAACGTCGGCATTTAACTAGTCAGGACCGATCGGCCATTGAAAGATCGAGATCCATGGGTTGATCGGCAAGGGTCAGGAACCGCCCATTCTAGACCAAATGCGTTTCTTGCCGTCAGCGCAGGCCCCTGAGATGGGCCAGTGCCCGCTCCAGCACCGGGTCCACGCCCTTGCGGATCGACTGTACGGTCGGCCCGGCTTCGATGTCCGGCTTCAGGCCGCGGCCGACGAACGTTCCGCCGTCGGGCAGCAGGTCGCGTTTGATGCAGATGCGTCCCCAGCCGCCGCCCGGCAAGCGGATGCTCATCGGCTGGCCGGTGCTGCCGCCGGTCGTGGCGCCGATCGTGGCGCCCCGCCCCAGGGCATTGAAGGCAAGGACGAAATCTTCGGCGGCGGAGAAGGTGGCGGCGCTGGTCAGCACCGCCACCGGTCCTTCGTAGACATCGCCGTCGCGGCTGTGCGCAGGCGCGGAGCGCGCCACCGGTTCCCAGGTCACCAGGCGCGATTGCGCGCCCGCCACGATGCTGGTGCCGCGCATGAAGCTCATGGCGCGCGGGATTGCCTGCCGGGTCAGGTGTTCGAGTATGCGCTCGCCATGGACACCCGAGCCGCCGCCGTTCCTGCGCACGTCGATGATCAGGCCCTTGGCGCGCATGATCTGCGGCAGGGCTTTCGTGAATGCCTTGACGCCCTCGTCGCTCTCGAAATGGTCGAGCGAAATATAGGCGACGTCGCCCGCAAGCATGCGGAATCCGAATTTTTCATGGCTGTTCAGGTCTTGCTGGCCGCGCGCAACGCTTTCTTCACGCTGGCGTCCGGCACTGTCGCGCAGGGTCAGGCGCACCGGCCGGGCCGCGTCGCCCGCCAGCAGCTGGTAGGAATAAGTGCGCAGCGCGTGATCCTGCGGCGTCGAGCTGCTCACGAACGGCGCCACCTTCTCTTCGGCATGACGCTTGACCGGCACGCCGTCGACGGCGACCAGCTCGTCGCCGACCTTCAGCCGTCCCGCCAGCGCCGTGCTGTTCACGGCGACCACCAGCACGGTGTCGCCCACCAGCTCCGTCACGATCGGCGGGCGCGCGTAAAAGCGTTCTTCCAGTTCTTGCGGCGCAAAGATATTGGTGTGGCCGTCGCGCAAAAGCGGCGCCAGCTGCATCAGCACCTGGTAATAGTCGGCGGTGGTTTCCGCCGCCATCACCCTGGGCAGGAATTCGAGATAGGTCTTGTTCCAGTCCAGTTCCGGCGCATTGTCGAAGTGGACGAAGTACTGCCGCGCATCAGACCAGAATTGCGTCAGGCCGGCGATGCGTTCCTCCACCGGAAGTCGTTCGCGATAAGGGGAGTCGGCGCCAAGATCCTTCAGCATGCGCTGCGGGGTGGTGGAAGTGCGCAGGATGGCCTGGAAACGAGGCTCGCCGCGGATCGCCGCGAACGCTTCGTCGCCCAGCACGGCCACCATCGCGTCGCCCAGCCAGCCGTAATCGAGCATGCTCTCCAGCGCATCGAGCGCCTTGTCGGTATTGCCCAGCCGGAGATGGATGATGGCCAGCTCGCGTTGCACGTCCAGGCCGCGGAAGTAGAGGGCGCGGGAACCGGTGCCAAGGTCGCGGGTCAGGGGCGTGTCCAGCCAGGCGAGCAGCTGCTCGAGGCGCGACGCCGCCTGTTCGAGGCTGGCCCGGTCCGGGTGCTCCTTGAGCGCGGCACTTACCTCGTTGCGCACCGTTTGCGCGTAGTCGTAACTGGCCTGGGCCGGAGAATAGCCGAGCTGCTCGCCGGCCCCGGCGGGCAGGGACAGGATGGCGCAAAGGAGAAATGCAAGGGGATGACGGGGCATCGAGGTACTCGGCAGTTGGTATGCCGAAAAGTGTACAAGGATGCAAGGGTGAAAAATTCACCCTTTTCCACGGCAGTGGATCAGCCGATGAACGAATCGAACTGCATGTCGAACTCCTGCAGCGCCTTCTGCGCGTTCTGCATCTTCTTGCGGAACTCCGGCCCGCGGCGCAGCGCCAGGCCCACCGCCAGTACGTCGATCACCACCAGGTAGGCCAGGCGCGCCGAGATCGGCGTGTAGGGGTCGGTGGCGAACACCAGGTCGATCGGGATGAGCAGGGTGGCCATCTCGGCCAGCGGCGTGCCGGACGGCGCCAGCACGATCACGTCGGCGCCGCCGGCCTTGGCCAGCTTGGCCGAACGGGTCAGCGCCGGGTTGTTGCCGCGCTGCGAGATCGCCACCAGTGCATCGCCTTCGCGCAGCAGGGCCGCCGCGATCGAATGGATCGACGGGTCGGTGTAGGCCACCGTCGGCACGCCCGAGCGGAAGAACTTGTGCTGGGCGTCGGCGGCCACGAAGCCGGACGTGCCCTGGCCGTAGAACTCGATCTTGTTGGCGCGCGCCAGGATCTCGAGCGCCTGCTGGACGAGTTCCGGCTTGAGGTTGTTGCGCAGGTCGAGCAGGGTGTTGATCGAGCGGCTGCAGATCTTGTTGATCAGGTCCGACGCCAGGTCGTCCTGGTGCGGCGCCTCGCTGGCGCCGGGCAGCGCCAGCGCCAGGCCCTGCGCCAGCTTGAGCTTGAACTCGTGCCAGCCGTCGTAGCCGAGCGTGCGGCAAAAGCGCACCACGGTCGGTTCCGACACCTGGGCATTGCGCGCCAGGGCGGTGATGTTCTGGCTCACGGTCGCGGAAGGGGCGGCCAGCACCGCGAGCGCGACCTTGCGCTCCGATTTGGAGAGCGTGTCGAGCTGGGTGCGGATCGAGTCGAGCAGCATAAGTAAGTATCCAGCAGGTCTCGAGCGTCAGTCTTCCGGCAGCGATTCTTCGCGCCACTGCAGGCCGTCGCGGCCGATCAGGGCGCTGGCCGCCGCCGGGCCCCAGGTGCCCGAGGTGTACGGCGCCGGCGCGCTGTCGTCCTGCTCCCAGTGCTCCAGGATCGGCTCGACCCATTCCCAGGCCGCTTCCAGCTCGTCGCCGCGCATGAACAGGGTCAGCTGGCCGCGCAGCACGTCGAGCAGCAGGCGTTCGTACGCCTCCATGCGGGGCGCCTTGAACTGTTCGCGGAAATCGAGTTCGAGTTCGGCCTGCTTCAGGCGCATCGAATCGCCCGGCGTCTTGGCCATCAGGTTCATCGACAGGCCTTCGTCCGGCTGCAGGCGGATCACCAGGCTGTTGGGCTGGAAGCTCGACGTCGGCTGGTTGAAGATCGAGTGCGGGATCGGCTTGAAGCGCACCACGATCTCGGCCAGGCGGTCGGCCATGCGCTTGCCGGTGCGCAGGTAGAACGGCACGCCGGCCCAGCGCCAGGTGTCGATCTCGGCCTTCATCGCCACGAAGGTCTCGGTGCGCGAGCTCTTGGGCGCATCGGGTTCCTCGCGGTAGCCCGGCACCTGCTGGCCGTCGATGTAGCCGGCGCGGTACTGGCCGCGGATGATGTTCTGCGACAGCGTGGTCGGGGTAAAACGTTTTAAAGACCTCAATACCTGCAGCTTGGCGTCGCGCACGGCGTCCGGCGCGATCGAGGTCGGCGGTTCCATCGCCACGATGCACAGCAGCTGCAGCAGGTGGTTCTGCAGCATGTCGCGCAGCGCGCCGGAATTGTCGTAGTAGCCCAGGCGGTTGCCGACGCCGATCTTTTCGGCGATCGTGATCTGCACGTCCGAGATCCATTCGCGCCGCCACAGCGGCTCGAACAGGATGTTCCCGAAGCGCAGCGCCAGCAGGTTCTGCACGGTCTCCTTGCCCAGGTAGTGGTCGATGCGGTAGATCTGCGATTCGGCGAACACCTTGCCGACGTCGAGGTTGATCTGCTTGGCCGAGGCCAGGTCGCGGCCCAGCGGCTTTTCGAGCACCACGCGCGAATTCGGCGTGGCCAGGCCGGTGGCGGCCAGGTTGTCGCAGATCTTGGCGAACAGCTGCGGCGGCGTGGCCAGGTAATACACGCGGGTGAGCGATGCGTCATGGCGCAGGGCCTCGACCAGCGCCTGGTAGGTCGAGACGTCGGTCGCGTTCAGCGCCACGTAGGTGATGCGCTTCAGGAAGCGCGCCCAGCTGGCTTCATCCGGGCCGTCCTTGATGTGCGGTTTCGAATTCGTTTCGACCATGCGCAGGAATTCTTCCTGGGTCGCGTCGTCGCGGCCGACGCAGATGATGCGGCTGGCGTCGGGCAGGTCGTTGCAGACGTCGCGCGAGTACATCGCGGGCAACAGCTTGCGCATCGCAAGGTCGCCGCTGCCGCCAAAGAAAACGAGATCGAAATCGGAAAGGGCCATGGTCGGTCGTCGGTGCATAAAGGGGTTGGAACCGGAAAGCATATCGATGTAAATTTACTACATAAATACCTTGATAGCAAGTAAATTTACTACGTGGCGTCAGGTATCGCACCATGGTGCCATATCCGATTCATGCCGGTCGCATCCGAGGTGGCGTGGATGCGACGTGGGTAGTGGATGTGCATGACAGTTGCAGGAAATGCGACTATAGTTTCCTTACGAAAACATCGCTGCCAATCGAGCAGCGAACGGAGGGGACATGGTGTGGTTGCATAAAATCGGTCGTGCGCTGCGGCAGGTCGCTGCGCCATTCAATGGACGCTCCTTGTCCGGCAACGTCCGCACGCTGGTGGTCAAGGCGCGCGACGGCAGCATCCGCACGGCGATCAACGCCGCGCGCCTGCGCAAGGAAGTCGACCAGGCCCAGGCCCAGGCGGCGCGCCAGCACGCGGCGGCCGATGCGCTGGCGGCCAGCGCGCGCGAAGTGGCCGCGCTGTCGGCCGACGTCAATGCCGGCACGGTGCGCATCGCCGACACCGCCCAGCGCAACCTGGGGCAAGCGCGCGAATCGATGGAAGAACTGGCCAGCCTCGAGCGGCGCATGAAGCTGATCGAGGAACAGGTGCAGGGCTTTTCCGGCACCGTGACCCAGCTGGTCGGCCACCTGCGCGAGATCGGCGAGTTCGGCACCGTGATCGAGAACGTGGCCAACCAGACCAATCTGCTGGCCATCAATGCCGCGATCGAGGCCGCGCGCGCCGGCCCGGCCGGGCGCGGCTTCGCGGTGGTCGCCTCCGAAGTGCGGCGCCTGTCGCAGGTGGTCAATGCCGAGGCGGTCAAGATCGCCACCGCCAGCAATGCCATGCGCGCGCTGGTGACGTCGACCTCCGGCGCCACCGCCGGCATTCTCGACGGCGTGAACGTGTCGGCGCGCGAAGCCGGCAGCGCGGCCAGCCACCTCACCGCTTTCGTTGCCGACTTCGAGCGCATGACCGCCACCGTCGACCAGATGGCGGCGGCGATGCAGTCGCTCGACGGCGTCAACCAGCAGATCAATGCGAAAGTGGAAGAGGTGGCGCACAACGCCTCCAGCGCCAAGACCACGATGCAGGACGCTTCGCGCCGCGTGGACGAAGTGCGGGTGGCCACCGAGGAGCTGCAGGGCGTGCTGGCGGGCTTTCGCACCGGCGGCACGGCCTTCGATGCGCTGGTGGACGGCACCACCGCGCTGCGCGACGAGGTGCTGGCCTGCCTGAGCAGCCACGCGGCCGGCGGCGCCAACATCTTCGACCAGCAGTACCGGCCAATCGCGCAATCCGATCCGCCGCGTTTCACGACCTCGTACGACCGCGCGGTGGAGCGCGACCTGCAGCAGATGTTCGACCGCGTGCTGACCGAACTGCCGGGCGCCGCCTATGCGCTGGCGGTCGACAACCGGGGCTATGCGCCTACCCACAACACCAAGTTCTCGCGGCCGTCGACCGGGCAGCGCGAGCATGATCTCGTGTATTGCCGCAACAAGCGCATCTTCGACGATCCGGTGGGCATCCGGCTGGCGAAGAACCGCGAACCCTTCCTGCTGCAGACCTATCTGCGCGATACGGGAGAAGTGATCAACGACCTGTCGATGCCGATCGTGTTCCAGGGGAAGCACTGGGGTGCGGTCAGGATCGGGTACGACTCGGCGCGGATGATGGGGCGCTGAGGACGGTCGCATTCATCGCCGGTGCCTGCCGAAGAACTCGAGCGCCAGGCGGCTGGCGTTCGGCGTCGCTTTCGCATTGAACCTGAGCGTCGGGTCGCCGCCGCTCCATTCGTGGCGCAGGCCCGCGATGCGCACCACGCGCAGGACGAGCTTGCGGCGCGCCGTGAAGTCCTGGATTTCATGCGCGTTGCGGCTGCCGCCGCGTCCCGCCGGCATCGCGACGACGCGGCTGGCCGGCCCCGGAGGCAGACCGTTCAACTGGAGCCATTGGCGTGTCAGGTGTTGCTGGTTGACCTGGCTGACCACCGGATCGTCTTCGCCATGGATCAGCAGCGCCGGCATCAGGGGCATCGCCTCGGCAGTCAAGTGCGTGGCGCGGCGTTTCAGCACGCCGTGGATCGCCGCATCGGCCTGCGCCGCCGCGCCATGGCGCATCACGTGCAGGGCGCCCAGCGATGTATGGCCGGCGCCGAACACCGGGCCGGAATGCAGGGCGATTGCGGCGATCAGCTCGGGATGGTTCAGGGCCAGCATGGCGGCCATGCCGGCGCCGGCCGACAGGCCGCACGCATAGATGCGGCGGCGGTCGATGCGGTGCCCCGCGCACACATGATCGATGAGCGCCGCCAGCACGCCGGTCTCGCCGCCGCCCTCCTGGGCGGCGCGGTCGAACCAGCGCCAGCAGCGCTGCGCCTGCGCGCTCGCCGGTTGCTGCGGGTACAGCACCGCATAGCCCTTGGCCTGCGCCAGCCGGTTCATGCGCGTGCCTTGCGCGAATTCGAGCGCGGTCTGATGGCAGCCGTGCAGCATGACGACCAGCGGCCAGCCGGTCAGTGCGGCGTGCTCGGGTGTGCGTTGCGGAAGATACAGCCAGTAGGGAAGCAGATGATGGCCCTCGATCCACCGTCCCGAGGCGACTGGCAGGCGCGCTTGGGCCGGAGGCGCCGGTTTCGGCCGCGCCGGCTTGGGTGGCCTGGCCACGGAACGCGCGCTCGGCTTCGCGCTATAGATGTCGAATAGCTTGGCAACCAGCTTGCGTTGCGATCTGGCGGCGCGCGCCAGGTCGCGCAGCAAGCGGGTCGTTGGGGTAGATTTTGACACGGCTACCTCCGCAGTTATGTTGCAGTGCAATATAACTGCGAAGGCAGACTTCTTCGGTGCGCTGGCTCACGCCGCTCGCGCCGGCATCACATGCGGTATTCCGGCTCTTCGCGCCCCGCCACGTCCATTTTGAGGCACAGCACCTTGCCGCTGAGCGGATACTGTTCCAGCTCTTCTTTCGACCTGCCATGGCTGGCGCTGGTGATGTACAGGGTGCGCAGGTCCGGCCCGCCGAAGGCGACCGAGGTCGGGCACTTCACCGGCAGCTTGATCTCGCGCACGATCTCGCCGTTCGGCGCGATGCGCAGGATGCGCGCGCCTTCGAACATCGCCACCCAGTACATGCCCTCGGCATCGATCGTGGCGCCGTCCGGACGGCCGCCGTAGTCGGGCGCCGACTTGTCGCTCGGGAAGGTCACGATGGTGCGGCGGTTGCTCTGCTCACCAAGGGCCGGGTCGAAGTCGTAGCAGTCGATGCGGTGCGTGGTGGTGTCGGCGTGGTACATCGTGCGGCCGTCCAGGCTCCAGGCCAGGCCGTTCGAGTTGGTCATGCCGCCGCTCCAGGCGCGGCGCAATTGATCCTTGTCCAGCACGTACATCTCGGCGGCCGGCTGGTCGCGCGGTTCGTACATGGTGCCGATCCAGAACCGGCCCTGTGGATCGACCCGGCCGTCGTTGAAGCGCACCTTCGATGGATCGTAGGGCGCGTTCGTGATCGGCGACTCCGACCCGTCGGTGGTGTTCAGGCGCAGCAGGCCGTGGCGGGTGGCCACGACCAGGAAGTTGTTGTCGTCGATCGCCAGCGCCGACGGGTTCGACCCCATCTTCCACGAGGTGAACTTGCCGCTTGCCGCGTGCAGGCGGTTGACGGTGTAGCCCTCGATGTCGACCCAGTACAGCGCCGATTCGACTTCGTGCCAGATCGCGGATTCGCCGACCAGCATCGGCGCATCGTGTACTACTTCAAATTTTTCCGTTGCCATAGTGTGATGGAGAAGGTTTCAGAAAGCAGCCTTGGCGCGGGCGATCAGGCCGTTGGTGGAACTGTCGTGCTGGCCGGGCGCGGGTTCGCCGGCCAGCTCGGCTTCGATCTTCTTCGCCAGCACTTTACCTAACTCAACGCCCCACTGGTCGAAACTGTTGACATCCCAGATCACGCCCTGCACGAAGGTCTTGTGTTCGTACAGCGCGATCAGGGCGCCCAGGGTCGATGGCGTCAGGCGTTCCATCAGGATGGTGTTGCTCGGACGGTTGCCGGGGAAGGTCTTGTGCGGCGTGAGGCGCTCGATCTCTTCCGCCGCCAGGCCCTGGGCCTGCAGGTCGGCGCGCACCTCAATCGCCGTCTTGCCCTTCATGAACGCTTCGGATTGGGCGAAGCAGTTGGCCAGCAGGGCGGTGTGGTGGTTGTCCATCTCGTGGGCCGGGCGCAGGGCGGCGATGAAGTCCATCGGCGTCACGTCGGTGCCCTGGTGCAACAGCTGGAAATAGGCGTGCTGGCCATTGGTGCCGCACTCGCCCCAGATCGCCGGGCAGGTCGGCGTGTCGACCGGTTGGCCGTCGCGGGTCACGCGCTTGCCGTTGCTTTCCATGTCGAGCTGTTGCAGGTAGGCCGGGAAGCGGTTCAGGTCTTGATGATAGGGCGCGATCGACACCGAGGCGCAATCCAGGAACTGGCGGTTCCAGAAGCCGATCAGGGCCAGCAGCGTCGGCAGGTTCTGCTCGAGCGGGGCAGTGCGGAAGTGTTCATCCAGCTCGTGCGCGCCCGCCAGGAAGTCCTTGAAGTAACCGAAGCCCACGGCCAGCGCGACCGGCAGGCCGATCGCCGACCACACCGAATAACGGCCGCCGACCCAGTCCCAGAACGGGAACATGTTCGCCGGGTCGATGCCGAAGGTCTTGATTGCCTCGGTATTCGTGGACACGGCGACAAAGTGCCTGGCCAGCGCCTGTTCTGCCAACTGAGCAGGCGCATGCTGCAGGAACCAGGCGCGCGCGGTCTGCGCGTTCATCATGGTCTCGGCCGTGGTGAAGGTCTTGGAGGCCACGATGAACAGCGTGGTCTCGGGGTCGACCTGGGCCAGCGCCGCGTCCATGTCGTGGCCGTCGACGTTCGACACGAAGTGCATGCGAAGGCGCGGGTGGGCGTAGTGGCGCAGGGCCAGCACCACCATCTTGGGGCCGAGGTCCGAGCCGCCGATGCCGATGTTCACGATATCCGTGATCGGCTTGCCGGTATGGCCCAGCCACTCGCCGCTGCGCACGGCGTCGGTGAAGGTTTTCACGCGGTCGAGCACGGCGTGGATGTCGGCATTGACCTCCTGGCCGTCGACCACCAGCGTGGCGCCGCGCGGGGCGCGCAGGGCGGTGTGCAGCACCGCGCGGTTCTCGGTGTTGTTGATCTTTTCGCCGGTGAACATCGCATCGCGGCGCGCCTCGAGGCCGCGCTCGCGCGCCAGCTGGACCAGCAGTTCAAGCGTGCGCCCGTCGAGGCGATTTTTTGAATAGTCTAGGAACAGGCCTGCGGCCTCGTCCGAGTAGCGCTCGAAGCGGTCGGGATCGGCGGCGAACAGGTCGCGCATCTGCCACGTCTTGGCAGTATCGGCGTGTTGGGCGAGGGCTTGGAAGCTGGCGGTGCTGGTCAAAGGAGGCTGGCGCATGGGGTCGGGGTGCGTGGCACAATGTTGGCAATAATAGATTATCGAATAATACAAGCATCTGCGCGTAAATTCACTACAAAAAACAGCGCGAATCCAATTTGCCAGATGCCTTTCCCCTCTGTAGAGCGCCGCGCGACCGTTCCACCGTCATAGAGAAACGGTCTGGAGATGAGCGCAGCGTACTAATCTGTAGTAAAATTTCAGATACTAAATTCAGGAAGGAACGAACATGGCGCTCCACCCCGTAGTAGAACAGGTCACCAACCGCATCATCCAGCGCAGCAAGCGCTCGCGCGCAGCCTATCTCGAACATCTCGAAGCAGCCCGCATCAAGGGCGTCCAGCGCGGCGCCCTGTCGTGCACCAACCTGGCCCACGGCTTCGCCGCCTTCCCGGCCAACGACAAGCTGAAGCTGCGCGAGCACAAGGACCCGTCGGTCGCCATCGTTTCTTCCTATAACGATATGCTGTCGGCGCACCAGCCGTTCGAGTATTTCCCGAAAGTGATCAAACAAGCCGTGCGCGAAGTCGGCGCCGTGGCCCAGTTCGCCAGCGGCGTGCCGGCCATGTGCGATGGCGTGACGCAAGGCCAGCCAGGCATGGAGCTGTCGCTGTTCTCGCGCGACACCATCGCCATGGCGACCGCGGTCGGCCTGTCGCACAATATGTTCGACGCCGCCCTGTACCTGGGCATCTGCGACAAGATCGTGCCGGGCCTGCTCATCGGCGCGCTGCACTTCGGCCACATTCCGGGCATCTTCGTGCCGGGCGGCCCGATGACCACCGGCATCTCGAACAAAGAGAAGGCCGCGATCCGCCAGCGCTACGCCAAGGGCGAGGCCACCCGCGAAGAACTGCTCGAAGGCGAGTCGGCCTCGTACCACGGCGCGGGCACCTGTACCTTCTACGGCACCGCCAACAGCAACCAGATGCTGATGGAAGTCATGGGCCTGCACTTGCCGGGTTCGGCCTTCATCACGCCGGGCACGCCGCTGCGCGACGCGCTCACCGCCGCCGCGGCCCAGCGCGCGGTCGCGATCTCGCAGCAGGGCGGCGACTACATGCCGATCGGCCATATCGTCGACGAGAAAAGCATCGTCAACGCCATCGCCGCGCTGCACGCCACCGGCGGCTCGACCAACCACACGCTGCACCTGGTGGCGATCGCGCGCGCGGCCGGCATCGTGATCGACTGGAACGATTTCGACGAGATGTCGAAAGTAGTGCCGCTGCTGACCCGCATCTATCCGAATGGCGACGCCGACGTGAACCACTTCCAGGCCGCCGGCGGCCCGGGCTTCGTGATCCGCGAACTGCTCGACGCCGGTCTGGCGCACGAGGACGTCAACACCATCCTCGGTCGCGGCTTGCGCAACCACTGCAAGGAGCCGTTCCTGGGCGAAGACGGCAAGGTCGTGTTCCGCGACGCCGCGCCAGTGAGCGGCGACGAGAACGTGCTGCGTCCGGCCACCAACCCGTTCAACAACAATGGCGGCATGGTGCTGGTGAAGGGCAACCTGGGCCGCGCGGTGATGAAAGTCTCGGCGGTCAAGAAAGAACACTACACGGTCGAAGCGCCGGCGCTGACCTTCGACTCGCAAGAAGACTTCATGCACGCCTATAAAGACGGCAAGCTGAACCGCGACTTCGTGGCCGTGGTCCGCTTCCAGGGCCCGCGCGCCAACGGCATGCCGGAACTGCACGCGCTGACCCCGGCGCTAGCCAATCTGCAGGATGCCGGCTACAAGGTCGCGATGGTCACCGACGGCCGCATGTCGGGCGCGTCCGGCAAGGTGCCGGCGGCGATCCACGTGTCGCCCGAGATCCTGGCCGGCGGTCCGCTGGGCCTGGTGCGCGACGGCGACATGATCCGTGTCGACGCGAATACCGGCACCATGGAAGCGCTGGTGCCGGCGGACGTCTGGGCCCAGCGCAAGCAGGCCACGGCAGACCTGACCTCGAGCCACATTGGCATGGGCCGCGAACTGTTTTCCATGTTCCGCAATTCGATCAGCGCGGCGGAGGAGGGTGCAGCCACCTTCCCGCTGCCGTCGCCGAAACAGACCGTCGTGCCGCTGCACGATGGCATTGACGCCGGCGAGATCATCCCCGGCTCCGACGAAGACCATCTTTTCAGGACCACTAAGTGAGCCATCAATGAGTCAACCAATGAGCCAACCAATGACCCTACTTGAAATCATGCGCTCGGCGAGCGTCATCCCCGTCATCGCCATCGACGACCCCGACCACGCCGTGCCATTGGCCAAGGCCCTGGTGGCGGGCGGCATCCGCGTGCTGGAAGTGACCCTGCGCACCGAGCACGGCCTGGGCGCGATCCGCGCCATGAGCCAGGTCGAAGGCGCCATCGTCGGCGTCGGCACGCTGACCCAGCCGGAAGAATTCGCCGCCTCGCGCGACGCCGGCGCCGTGTTCGGCGTCTCGCCGGGCCTGACCCAGTCGCTGATCGACGCGGCCAAGTCGAGCGGCCTGCCGCTGCTGCCGGGCGTGATGACGCCGTCCGAAGTGATGGCGGCGCGCGAGCAGGGATTCCGGCAACTGAAGCTGTTCCCGGCGGTGCCGGCCGGCGGCGTCGGCATGCTCAACGCGATCGGCGGCCCGCTGCCTGACGTGACCTTCTGCCCGACCGGCGGCATCTCGATCGAGAGCGCGCCGAAATTCCTGGCCTGCAAGAACGTGGCCTGCGTGGGCGGCTCGTGGCTGACCCCGAAGGATGCGATCGCGGCCGGCGACTGGGCCCACATCACCGAGCTGGCCAAGGCCGCGGCGGCGCTGCGCGCGGCTTGATGGCAGAAGGATCGCATGCTGCGATCGCGCTATCCGTTCCTTCAAACTTACGCAAAGCTATCCATAGTTAGCTTTGCTGTTGAATTCCTGCTTCACAGGGGCCGGTTTCACCTCGCACTTGACGCGCGAGGCCAGCGCCTGCCCCTCCACAGGCCGATGCGGTGAAACTCACCGCCATGTTTCTCAGGTTGATTGCCGCGTTGACGTCCCGGTCGTGCAGTGCGCCACAGCCGGGACAACGCCAATGGCGCACCGTGAGTGGAAGCACACCCATCCGGTAGCCACAGCACGAGCATGTCTTGCTGCTCGGGTACCAGCGATCCACCACGACCACCTGACCGCCGCGCCGCGCCGCCTTGTATTCCAGCTGGCGACGCAATTCACCAAATCCCATGTCGGCGATCGCTCGGGCCAGACAACGATTTCCAAGCATGCCCTTCACGTTCAGGTCTTCGATACCGATGGTGTGGAAACGGCGGGTGATATACGTGCTCAACTGATGCAGGCCGTTGCGCCTCAGATCTGCGATCCGGGCGTATAGCCGGGCAAGCCTGGCTTTTGCCTTGGCACGATTGCGCGATCCTTTGACTTTGCGTGAGACCTCGCGCGACAGGCATTGTAGACGGGCAAGCAGTGTGCCCAACGCTTTCGGGCCGATAAACACGTCACCGGTCGACAGCGTGGCCAGCGCCGAGACACCGAGGTCGACTCCCACCGCGCCTTGGGTTTCGGCTGGCGGTTGAGGTCGATCCTTGATGTCAACAGTGATGCTCGCGTACCAGTGGCCCGCAATGCGGCTTATCGAGGCAGAGACGATCCGCCCGGAGAAGCGCAGGAATTCGTGCATACGGACCCATCCCAGTATTGGAATGTGGATGCGCTTTTCCTCGATACGGAACTGCTCATTGCTTAGTGTAAATCGATCGTCACGGCCCTTGCGGCGAAAGGCAGGATAGCGGGCACGACCTTTGAAGAAATTCGCGAAGGCTCGCCCCAACTGAATGATCGCCATCTGCGGTGCGTTCTTGGTTACCTCGAGCATCCAGGGGAATTGCTCGCGCTTGATCGCGTTGAGCTGGCGCCGCAATGCCGCCTCATGTGGCTTGTCCACCTCCGGGTCGACCTTACTTGCCTCGTACTGTCGCTTCCATTCGACCAAAGCCCAGTTGTAGGCGAAACGTGCAGTGCCGGCGGCACGCGCCAGGTACGTCGCCTGGACATTGTTCGGATCGAGTCGGATGCGATGGGCTAGGTACATTGCGACTCCTTGACTGCTGCACGCACGCCATCGATCAACTTCTGGTTGCGGTGACTGCGGCTTCCATAGAGACGGGCCGAGAAGACAGTGACGATCTCGAGCACATCGCTGGCCAGCTCTTCTTCGAAATTGGTGTCTTCGCCCTGGTTGATGATGACCACTTCGACCTGCCTTGCCTGGCACAGGGACAAAATCAGCTCCGCGCCGAAACGCAGCAGCCGGTCCTTGTGCGTCAAGACCAGGCGTCCAACCTCATCTTCGACAATCCCGTCGAGCAAACGTTTCAAGCCCTTTTTGCGATGGTTCATGCCCGACCCAAGGTCGGCAATCAAATCGAACGCCCATCCATGACTCGCGCAGTACAATTCGAGTACCCGCTTTTGCCGCTCCAGGTCAGCCTTTTGATCATGACTGGACACCCGTGCATAGGCGACAGTCTTGCGCACCGCCTGGGAACCGCCCTGCGTTCAGGTCGCAAGGCAGCCAAGTCATACCTGCCCTGACCTCCATTTGTTGGCTCTGGAGTGAGCCGACCGCTGGCCTCCCAGCGACGCAAGGTACTGGTCGAGACGCCCAGGGCTTGCGCGGCCAAGCTGATGGAAACGAACTTTTTCATAGTGCATAAGACTGCATAATCAAACAAGTTCTCATCTAACTGTTAATAACCCTTAATCAAATTTTAATTTTTCAAAAATTCAAGATTCCGAAATTTGACTTGCCATTACGTCAGCGCCTTATTGATCGCGGTCGGCTGAACTGCTGACAAACGACAACTCTTTCCGATCAGGTTCGGTCAAGAATCATCGTCACTTCCCGAGCAAAGAACGGAGACGACTATGACAGGCCGCAAGCACTCCAAGATCGTAGGAAGGGTGTCGTGATGGACAGGGCTACGAACAGCGCGATTCAAGCAAAAGCGAACAAGCCCTCGGCCTACATTGGCGAAGTGATGCACAACTGCTTCGTCCAGCCGTCAAACTTCAATCACGCCTGTGTTGTCGTCGTATCCGGCGATAGCATCAACTTCTGCGGGCATGCCCTGCTGCACATCGGCGGGACAGGCTGATACTTCCACGTGGCAGGATTCAATGAAGTACCGCGATACATGGCCGAGGCCGGATACAAGCGCTACCTGAAGGAAGGGGGCAAGGTAGAAATCCGTCGCTGGACAGTACCCATCCGTAACCCACTCGGAGCGCATCGAAAGCTCGAAGAACTGCTGTCCAAGCGATGGCAATGGCTTCTCTTACCCAACAACTGCGTGTCGTTCGTGGAGAGATTGTGTTTGCTGGTGGCTCCAATGCTCACTTGCATTACAACTGCCCAACGTTGGAAGCCTTCAAATGAAAACCACCCTCATCTCCCTTGCCGCCGCGTTTCTGACGGCTGTGCTTGTGTACATCGCCATGCTTATGTTCGCAACGGGCGTATACGTCGAGACTGTCGGGAACATCATCGTACTTTCATCCATCGGTGCGGGGGCCGCTACGGCATTAGTCCTGCGACTTCGGAACCGTCGCCAGTAAGCAGCGCCCCCAATCACGAGGCAGATTCGCCACGCTGCTGGGATCGGCTAGAAAGCCCGCAAGCACCTCTTCATACAGCACTAGACTGCCTGCGTAACGCCGCTGGCGCATCGCTGCCGAAGAGCGTAAGTGCTTGAGGGAAAAGTAATCTGCCAACAAGTCGCCTTGAGCCTCCATGTTGTAGTCTGCAAGCGTTTTACCCGGCGCCAGTTCGTAGTGGTATGGCAGTCCAACACGCACCGCACCGCGTAGACGCACCGCGTATCCAAGCTGATGCTGCCAAACATGCACCATCTCATGGAGATACCAGTGCACCGCTGGCGGGTCGCCCCGGGTGTAATCGGGCAGGAAACAGGAACGGTGAAAGTACAAGCTGCCGTTGGGCGTCATGCAGCAGTTCTTCGGCTGGAAAGGCATGTAGCGGCGAGCATGGACGCGCACCCGCCGATAGTCGACGGAGTCCTTGAACAGCAGTCGAGCCATCGCTGTCTCCCCGGCGGTCAAGCTCCGGGAACGCTGTTCGCTGTGAAGGCCGCGATGGGTTTTTCGCAAGCGGCCATTGATTTCGTAGTCCATGGACGAATCGTACAACAACGGCGATGGCACGACTCGTGACGCTCGAAACGAGCGCGTGCTGGCGCCGTTCCTGCGTGACTTCGGCGACTGCACCAACCTGCACCGCGAGGCCGGCGCGCTGGCTGGCGCTGCGTTTCAGGCCGGCCTAGCTCAGAAGCTGTGCCGCAAGCCGATATTGAAAGCCCGGTCGCCTGAACCCGCCTCGGCGTTGTTACCCACCGTGTAGCCGGCGCCATTCTTGTTGTCGATCATCCCGTACGAGGTATAGGCGCTGGTGCGCCTGGACAGGGCGTGGAGGTAACCCACCGCGTACTGCACGGCGTCCTGGTTCAGCGCCGTCTTGTCGTTCTTGCGGATGACCGAGGTCACGAAGGTGCCGGCGGCGCCCACCGGGATGGTGGCCCCGACCAGCGTGTCGTCGCCCTCGAGCGTGGGATTGAACTCCCGGCCATAGGGCAGCGGCGTGGCATTGTTCAGCGGCGCGCTGTTCGGTCCCTGGTCCCGGCTGTAGGCGAAGAACACCTTGATCGCCTTGAAGTCGACATTGGCCACGAACAGCGTGTTGCGTCCGCTGGCCGTGCCGGCGAGCGTGGCGTTGTCGTTGTTGCGGTGGTTGTGCGCCAGCCGGGCGTTGACCGCTCCCTTCGAATAATTGAGGCCGACGTTGTACTGGCGTCCGGCCCCGCTGCTCGCGCCGCTGACTTCGCCCAGCGAATACAAAACTTCCGCGCTGAAGCCGTTCTTCACCGGCGTCGCGTAGATGATCGAATTGTTCGCGCGCAGGTTGGCGCCCGCGACCGGGAACAGGTTCTTGGCGCTCCCCGACATGCCGCTGCCGAAAGGATCGCCCACCTGGCCCAGGGCGTTGTAGGTCAGCGTGTACTGGCGGCCGATGGTGAGGCTGCCGGACTCGCGGCTTTTGAGGCCGACGAAGGACTGGCGGTTGAAGGCCTGGCTCGAAGAAGCCAGGGCGCCGGTGTCGATCGAGATGCCCGCCTCGAGCACGAACAGCGCCGAGACGCCGCCGCCCAGGTCTTCCGAGCCCCGAAAGCCCAGGCGCGAGGCGGACGCCACCCCGCTGCTGACCTTCGTGATATTGCCGGCCGCGCCGCCGCGTTCCGACACGATGCCGGCGTCGGCGACGCCATAGATCGTGAGGTTCGATTGCGCCGTCGCCGCTTTGCTGGCGGCGCCATAGGCGAGTGCGAGCATGGCGATGCGAATCGCCGCCGATGTGTTCATGCCTGTCTCCTTCGATTTTTTTATGGGTGAAGCGTGCTGCTGGACGACGGTGGCTAGATATCCATGTCGAGCAGCACCGAGCTGAGCGACTTGCCATGGGCGTCCAGGGCCAGCGAACGGGTCACGCCGCCGCCGAGGGCGCGCTGCATGACGAAGTTCATCGCGCCTAGTTGCGGCAGCAGGTAGCGCGTGACCTCGCCGTGCACGATGCCGGCGAAATGCCGGCGCACCCGCTCCGCCGTAACGAAGTGTTCGAGCAGGGCGTAGTCTTCCTGGCGGTAAGCGATCAGGGACAGGTTCGAGATGTCCCCCTTGTCGCCGGCGCGCGAATGCGCGATATCGCGTAGTTTCATGTCAGGTCTCCTCGAAGTGGATGGCCGGGGCGACCCGCGCGGCAGGCAGCAGGGTGGAACGGATGGCGACCACTTCGCGCGCTGACTTCGTGGCCCCGCCGCCACCGGCCGGTCCGCAGGTGTACAGGGTCTCGACTTCGTTGCCGACGCGGACCGCCTCACGCATGCTGTCGGCGCGCCCCACCACGCGCAGGCGCACCTCGAGCGGCTCGGCGCCCGGCGCCAGGCTCTCGCCCTGCAGCGGGTTGACGCTGTTCACGCCGATCAGGTCGTAGCGCACTTCGGTCAGCGCCACCCCGGTCAGCGCGAGCCGGCTGGCCACGATCTCCTGCGCCAGGCGCCCGCGCGCCAGGGCGCCCGGCCCGGCGTAGGAGATCTGGC
This sequence comes from Massilia sp. UYP32, assembly GCF_050434365.1. Lineage (NCBI taxonomy): Bacteria > Pseudomonadati > Pseudomonadota > Betaproteobacteria > Burkholderiales > Oxalobacteraceae > Massilia > Massilia sp. UYP32. The sequence continues at coordinate 33,768 of NZ_JBNDIK010000003.1, read as the reverse complement.
CCTCGCCGACATAGCTGTCGACATAGCCGATCGAGACCTTCAGCATGCCGCTCTTCGGATGGCCGCCGGCGCCGTCGATCGCCACGCGATCCGGCCCGCTCTGGCGCATGGTCACAGCGGAAAAATCGGCCACGACGTCGGGCGTCAGGTAGGCGGCCGGATCGTGGATTTCATACAGCAGCTGTTCGGTGCAGGTGGCGGTGGTCACGCTGCCGCCGGAACCGGCCACCTTGGTGATCTCGAGGCTGCCGTCGTCGCCGATGACGGCGATCGGGAAGCCCAGCCGCGCCAGGTCGGGGACGTCCTTGCGGCCCGGATCGGCGAAGTAGCCGCCGCAGACCTGGCCGGCGCATTCGAGCAGGTGGCCGGCGAGCGTGCCCTGTCCCAGCCGCTCCCAGTCGTCCATCGCCCATCCGAAGGCGTGGATCGCCGGCGCCAGCACCAGGGCGGGGTCCGCCACGCGACCGGTGACGACGATGTCGGCGCCCTGCGCCAGCGCCTCGACCAGCGGCGCCGCGCCGAGATAGGCATTGGCCGACAGCAGACGCTCGCCCAGGGCCTTGACCGGTTCTCCGGTATCGTCCAGGTAGTCGCCCTGGCGCAGCTGATCGAGGACGTCGTCGCCCGTGACGGCGGCGATCTTCAGGCCCTCGATGCCCAGCGAGAGGGCGATTTCCTTGATTTTGGCGGCGGCCGCGAGCGGGTTGGCGGCGCCCATATTGGTGATGATCCTGATGCCCTTGGCGGCGCAGGTCTCGAGCACCGCCAGCATGCGCGCTTCGAGCAGCGGATCGTAGCCGAGCGCCGGATCCTTCATCCTGGCCTGCTGGGCCAGGGCGATGGTGCGTTCGGCCAGGCACTCGAAGATGAGGACATCGAGCTCGCCGCGTTCGGCCAGTTCGAGGGCCGGTTCGATGCGGTCGCCCGAATAGCCGGCGCCGCCACCGATGCGTAGGGTTTTCATGATGGTTTCCTGGATGTGGTCAATGGGGTCTTCAGAAGGGGAACAGGCCGACGAGCACCGCGACGCAGGTCATGAAGACCGTGGTGGCGAACAGGTACGGGATCGTGAAGCGCTGGTGCTCCCCGAGGTCGATGCCGACCAGTCCGACCAGCAGGAAGGTGGCCGGGGTCAGGGGGCTGACCGGGAAACCGGTGGTCATCTGGCCCATCAGCGAGGCCTGGGCCAGCTGCACCGGCGGCACGCCGAGGGCCGCGCCGGCTTCGGCCAGCACCGGCAGCACGCCGAAGTAGAACGAGTCGGGGTCGAAAATCAGGCTCAGCGGCATGGACGCCAGGCCGGTGACGAAGGGCAGGTGGCTGGCCAGGCTGGCCGGGATGCTGGCCGCGAGCAGCTGGGCCATCGCGGTCAGCATCCCGGTGCCTTTCATGATGCCGGTGAAGACGCCGGCCGCGAACAGCAGGCTCGCCATCATCAGGGCGGCCTTGGCGTGTGCATCGACGCGCTTGCGCTGTTCGGCGACGTCCGGATAGTTGATCAACAGGGCCACCACGGTGCCGAGCATGAAGCAGGCGACCGGATCGAGCGTGTTGGTGATCATCGTCGCCAGCACCACGATCACGAGCAGCACGTTGACGATGAAGCGCCGCGGCCGGCGCAGCTTCAGCTGTTCTTCGTCGATCTCGTGCACATGATGGCTTGCCGCGCCGGCGCTGGCGCCGGCCAGCATGGCGCCGTCCAGGCCGAGGCGGCGCTGTTCGCGCATGCCCATCAGCCAGGCGCAGGCGAAGACGAACAGCATGCCGGCGATCTGCACCGGCACCATGGGCAGGTAGAGCTCGGACATCGGGATGTGCAGCGCCGCCGAGGCGCGCAGCGTCGGTCCGCCCCAGGGCAGGGCGTTGGCGACGCCGGCGGCCATGGCGACGATGCAGGCCAGGATGCGCTTGTCCATCTGCAGCTTGATATACAAGGGCAGCATCGCCGGCACCACCACCAGGAAGGTGACCGCGCCGGAGCCGTCGAGGTGGACGATCGCCGCCAGCACGGCGGTGCCGAGCGTGATGCGGGCGGGATGGGTGCCGACGATTTTCAGGACCCCATTGACGATCGGGTCGAGCATGCCGGCATCGGTCAGCACCCCGAAGAACAGGATGGCGAACACCAGCATGCCGGCGATCGGCGCGATCGCCCGGATGCCGTCGGTGATGAAGGTGCCGACCTGGGGGCCGAAGCCGCCTGCCAGCGCGGTGAGCACGGGGATCGCGATCAATGCGACCAGTGCGGACATCTTCCTGCCGAGGATGACGAACAGCAGCGCGAAAATAGTGACGAAGCCGAGGAAGGCCAGCATGGGAAGTCTCCAATCTTTTTTGATGTGCTTGTCGATGCAGCACTTGAGTCCATTCTGGGGTCGCTTGGTTTTTCTTGTAAAATGGATTTTTCCGATTGATTATGCGGTTTTTTCGATAAGTGGCCGGGACGATGCTTCCGAATATCTCCACCAGGCAGCTGCAGGCTTTTCTCGCGCTGGACCAGCACCGTCATTTCACGCAGGCGGCCGAACGCTGCCACCTGTCGCAATCGGCCTTCAGCGCCGTGATCCAGAAGCTGGAAGCGACCGTCGGCGCCAGGCTGGTCCAGCGCGACACGCGCAACGTCACGCTGACCACTGAAGGCGAACTGTTCGTGGAAGTGGCGCGCACGCTGCTGTCCGACCTGGACGCCGCCTTCACCGACATGAGCGATTTCATCGCCCGGCGCAAGGGCAGGGTGGCGCTGGCCGTCCTGCCTTCACTGGCGGCGAACGGCCTGCCGGAGGTGATCGCGCAATACAAGGCGCGCTATCCGGGCATCACGGTGCAGCTGTTCGACGCGCTGTCGGACCAGTGCCTGCACCTGCTGCGGCAGGGAAAGGTCGATCTGGCGCTCACCGCCCCGGGAGCCAACCTGTCGGAATTCGATACCCGCACCTTGTGCAGCGATCCGTTTTTCTTCGTGTGCCGGCGCGACCATCCGCTGGCGCGCAAGCGCAAGATCAGGGTGGCCGACCTGGCGGGCTGTGAATTGATCCACCTGGCGCCGTCGACCAGCGTGCGCCAGCACGTCGACCAGCTCACGCGCGATCTGGCGGTGCGCCATTCCGGGCTCGAGGTCGAACATCTGGCCACCGTGGCCGGCCTGATCGGCCACGGCCTGGGCGTCAGCCTGGTGCCCGAGCTGACGCTGTTCCAGTTCCGCAGCCTGGACCTGGTCGCCATCCCGCTTGAGACGGCCGCCGTGGTGCGGCCGATCCTGATCGTGCAGCGCAAGGACCGGGCCTTGTCGAGTGCCGCCCAGGGGATGCTCGAACTGATCGAGACACGGCTTTCCACGCACGGCCGGCCACGCGGCGCGGCGCCGGTGGACGTCTAGTCGTCCGGCCGGCGCGGCGTGACGTCGCCCGTCCGTGGGGACGGCCTTGCACGAACAGGTCTATTTACGAAGTAATTTGATGGTTTCGTGGACGTCCGTTTGGTGGCTTTTTGGCCGAGCGATGAGGCGAATGCGCCCGAGGTCGTTAGTGTACGCGGCGACGCGCAGGTGGTAGGTCGCCGCGACAGGGGTGACAGGCAAGGCGGATCAGGCGATCGCGTCTTCTTCGACTTCTTCCTGCAAGGTGCGCTCGACACGGCGGGAGGCCGGCTTGCGCACGACCAGTGCGTGGCCGCCCGGTGCGCGCCGGGCGCTGCGCACGGCAGTCTCGTCGCCGACCTTGAACACGCTCACGATCTGCGCCAGCGCGCTCGCCTGTTCCTGCAGCGAGCCGGCCGCGGCGGCGGCTTCTTCGACCAGCGCGGCATTCTGCTGGGTCACGCTGTCCATCTGGGTGATGGCTTCGTTGACCTGCTCGATGCCCATGGTCTGCTCGGCGCTGGCCGAGGCGATCTCGGACATGATGTCGGTCACGCGGGTGATGCCCTCCACGATCTCCTGCATGGTCGTACCGGCTTCGTCGACCAGGCGCCCGCCGGCGTCGACCTTGGCCACCGAGTCGGTGATCAGGCCGCGGATTTCCTTGGCCGCGCCGGCCGAGCGCTGCGCCAGGTTGCGCACTTCGCTGGCCACCACCGCGAAGCCGCGGCCCTGTTCGCCTGCGCGCGCAGCTTCCACCGCGGCGTTGAGCGCCAGAATATTGGTCTGGAAGGCGATGCCGTCGATGACGGCGATGATGTCGCCGATCTTCTTCGACGACTCATTGATCGACGCCATGGTCGCCACCACCTGCGACACCACTTCGCCGCCGTGCGAGGCGATCTGGGACGCGTTCTTGGCCAGGACGTTGGCCTGGCGCGCGTTGTCGGCGTTCTGGCGCACGGTGCCGGTCAGCTCTTCCATCGACGAGGCGGTTTCTTCCAGCGAGCTGGCTTGCTGCTCGGTGCGCGACGACAGGTCGAGGTTGCCCGAGGCGATTTCCTGCGATGCGGTGACGATGGTTTCGGTGCCGGCGCGCACTGCGGTAACGGTCTTGAGCAGGCTTTCGTTCATGGTCTTGAGCGCCCCCGTCAGGGCGCCGAGTTCGTCGCGCGAATCGACGTGGATGTCGGCGGTCAGGTCGCCCGACGCCACTTGCTGGGCCAGGCCGACGGCGCGCGCCAGCGGGTGGGTGATGCTGCGGGTGAGCAGCCAGCCGAACACGGCGCCAATGGCGACCGCGGCGACGCCGATCAGGATCAAGGTGCGCTGCACCGAGGCGCTGATGGCGTCGATGCTGGCATTGGCATCGGCGGCCATCTTTTCCTGGAAGTCGGCCAGCTTGCCGGCGGCCTCGGTATAGGCGCGCATCTCGGGCATGACCTTGGTGTCGAGGAAGGCCAGCAGTTCCGGATTGCCGGCCCCGAGTTCGGTCTTCATCTTGTAGGCCTGGTTGCGCGCCGCGCTGTACTTGGCGCGCTGTTCGATCAGCGCCGTCAGCAGCACCTTGCCGCCGGGGGCGACGATCACTTGTTCGAAGATTTTTTGCAGCTCGCCGGCGCGCTTGCTGATCGCCTTCATGCCCTCTTCGTACGACTGCTCGTCGGCCGGGTCGATGGCCCGGATCTTCGCCACCGTGCTGACGGCGTTGGTGATGATGCCGGCGCGCATTTCCTGGGCCAGCTTGGCTTTCTCGGTGGCCGTCGCCATCTCTTCCTTGGCGTCGGTGATATGTTTCAGCTGCCAGAGCGCGGTGCCCAGCATGATGACCATCATGGCGAGGATGACGGCAAAGGCGGCGCCGAGGCGAACGCCGATGTTGAGATCTTTGATTTTCATGGTTTCCAGTTCCGAGAACAAAAGGCCGGCCAGTGACTTGTTAAATCCAGGCATGTGACGCCAGAGCAACGTCACTGAGTTCGGTCAAAAGTACACGTTGTAGCTGGCCGTGGGAAACCCAAAAGTGTGGTTTTTGCCTCCGATGTTGCGAACAGGAAACGAAATAATGTATGGATGTTACTGGCCAATAACACTTACATATTAGAGTTATCTACTATTCAATATAATTCGGGTATGGATTTATAGTGCCATCATATATATGGCCGGGGCCTATTTTTAACAAATCTTCGACAATCGCCTACAAGGACGCGTGTTTTTCCGCCGCTTCCAGCACGCGCAGCAGGTTGCCGCTCCAGAGCTTTTCCAGGTCGGCGTCCGACATGCCGTCCGCCTTCAGGCGCTGGGTGATGCGCGGCAGGTGCGCCACGTTGTCCAGTCCCGTAAGGCCGCCACCGCCGTCGAAATCGGCGCCCATGCACACGTGATCGATGCCGGCCACCGCGATCAGGTGCTTGAGCGAGGCGATGTACTGTTCGAAGCTGGTCTGCCACAACGGTTCGACCGTATCGAGCGCCAGCCACTCCTTGCCCAGCGCGGCTTGCTCGGGCGGCGCCAGCTTGCCGATGTGTTCGAGCCGGTCGAACAGCGCCGCGCGTTGCGGTCCCATCTTCAGTTCGCTCTTCCAAGGTGAATTTTCTGAATGCAATCGGTCCAATAGGAATATTATTTTCTTCAGATCGTAACGTGGGCCCATGTGAGTTCCTAATTACTGCGAGGTGACTATCGAGAAGGCAATACTTCTGGTTATTCGTATCTGAGACAGTCTACGGGCAAGAGTCGCGACGCCCGCCGCGCCGGATAAAACCCGAAGAACATCCCGACCGCCGTCGCGAACCCGCACGCGATCAGCATGCCCGACAAGGTCAGGTACACCTCGAAATCCGCGAACGTGGTGATGAGCGCCGCCCCGCCGGCCGCGATCGCGATCCCGACCAATCCACCGGCCAGGCAGATCACCACCGCCTCGGCCAGGAATTGCAGCAGCACGGCGTTCGGGCGCGCCCCGATCGCCATCCGGATGCCGATCTCGCGCGTCCTTTCGGTCACCGACACCAGCATGATGTTCATGATCCCGATCCCGCCCACCAGCAGCGAGATCGCGCCGATCAGGCCGAGCAGCAGGGCGACGCCGGCGCTGATCTTGTTGGCCGTGTCGGCGATCTCGCTCAGGTTCTGGATGCGGAAGTCGTCCGGATCGTCGACCCGGATCCGGTGCCGGTCGCGCAGCACTTCCTTCATGTCCTCGATCGCATCGGTCATCGCCACGTTCGGGCGGCCCTGGGCATTGATGTAGTGGACGTTCTGCGGGAACGGCGACTTGACCAGGTGGGCGCTGGCCGCCGTGATCGGCACCACGATCTGTTCCGACAGGTCGGTGCCGTCGGGCTGGCGGCCTTCGCCGGCCAGCACGCCGATCACCTGGAACGACACGTTCTCGATGCGTAGGTAGCGCCCGAGCGGGTCGGCGCGGTAGAAGAACTGGTCGGCCACTTTCTGGCCGATCACCGCCAGCCGCGCGCCGGCGCGCACGTCGGCCTCGCCGAACAAGGTGCCCTGGTCGACTTTCCAGTTACGGATCGTGAACATGGCCGGGGTCACGCCGAGCACGGTGCTGCTCAGGTTTTCGTTGCCGGCGCTGACCTTGAAACTGCCCTGCAACGCAGGCGCCGCGCCGGTCAGGCTGGGCAGGGCGTTCAGGGCCTCGGCATCGCCCCGGGTCAGCACCGCGACCTTGCCTTCGCGGGCGCGCTGGGCCGCGGTGCGGTCGCCGCCGGGCATGATGTAGACCATATTGGTGCCCAGCATCTGCAGCTGCTTGCCGATGAAGCGCTGCATGCTGTCGCCGAGCGCCAGCAGCAGCACGACGGAGGCGATGCCGATCACGATGCCGAGCATGGTCAGCGCGGTGCGCAGGCGGTTGGCCGCCATCGAGCGGAACGATTCGATCAATACCTGGATCGGGTTCATGGCGCGACTCCGATCTGCACGCTCGCGAACTGGCGCAGGCCTTCGGCGGCCGGCCCGTCGTACAGCACCCGGCCATCCTTCAGGCGCACCAGGCGGCGGCTGTAGGCGGCGACGTCGGCTTCATGGGTCACCAGCACGATGGTGATGCCGCGCTCGCGGTTCAGTTGCTGGAAGCTGTGCATGATGTCGTCGCTGGTTTGCGTGTCGAGGTTGCCGGTCGGTTCGTCGGCCAGCAGCAGCGGCGGATCGGTGGCCAGCGCGCGCGCGATGGCGACGCGCTGCTGCTGGCCGCCCGAGAGCTGGCTCGGCGTGCGCTGTCCCAGCGCGCCCAATCCCACCCGTTCGAGTTCGGCCATGGCGCGCGCATGGGCCTTGCCGCGTCCCACGCCGCCGTAGATCAGGGGCAGGGCGACGTTCTCCGCCACCGACATGCGCTTGATCAGGTTGAAGCTCTGGAACACGAAGCCGATGGTGCGGTTGCGGATGTCGGCCAGTTGCGGACGTCCCAGGCTGCGGGTGTCGACGCCGTCCAGCAGGTAAGTGCCGCCGCTGGCCTGGTCGAGGCAGCCGAGGATGTTCATCAGGGTCGACTTGCCGGAACCCGATGCGCCCATGATGGACACGAAGTCGCCGCGCTCGACCGTCATGTCGACGCCGTGCAACACCGGCGTCTCGACGCTGCCGCTGAGGTAAGTCTTGGTGACGCCGCGGATGTCGATCAGTGGCCCGGTCATTGGTTCTCCGGCTGGGACAGCGCACGGGTCACCACGCGGTCGCCCGGTTTCAGGTCGCCCGAGAGCACTTCGGTGTAGCGGAAGTTGGAGAGTCCGGTACGGATGTCGACCGGCTGCGGCTGGTTCATCGCATCGAGCTTGTAAATCTTGAACATGCGCGCGGTCTCGCTGGCGCTGCGGAAGGCGACGTCGTCGTCCTGGGCGGCGGCCGGCGCCGGCTTGGCGGCCACCTGCTTCACGTCCTTGTCCGTTTCCTTCACTTTTTTGCGCTCGGCCGCCTGCTCTTCTTCGGACAGGCGGAAGCGCAGCGCCGTGGTCGGGATGCGCAGCACGTCGGGGCGGTTCGCCACCACCAGGCGCACCTGGGCCGTCATGCCGGGCTTGAGCAGTTCGTCGGCGTTGTCGACGTCGAGCACGACGTTATAGGTCACGACGTTCTGCACCACGTTCGGCGCCAGGCGGAACTGGCGCATGGTGGCGTTGAATTCGCGGTCGGGATAGGCGTCGACCACGAAGCGCGCCGGCAAGCCGTCCTTGAGCAGGCCGACGTCGGCTTCCGACACGCTGGTGTCGATCTGCATCTTGGTCAGGTCGTTGGCGATCTGGAACAGGTTCGGCGTGTTGAACGAGGCCGCCACGGTCTGGCCCAGGTCGATGGTGCGCTTGATCACCACGCCGTCGATCGGCGAGCGGATCACGCTGTTGTTCAGGTCCGCCCGCGCGCGCTCGAACTGGGCCTGGGCCAGCTTGAGGTTGGCGGCGGCGACGTCCATTTCGCGCCGCGACTGGTCGAGCGCCAGGCTGGAGACGAAGTTCTGCGCCACCAGCTGCTCGTTGCGCTTGTAGGTGGCCTGGGCCAGCTGCAGGTTGGCGCGCGCCGAGGCGATGCTGGCTTCGGCCTGTCCCACCTGGGCGTTGAAGATGGTCGGCTCCAGCTTGAGCAGCACCTGGCCCTTCTTGACGCGGTCGTTGAAGTCGGCGTGCAGCTCGGCCACGGTGCCCGAGACCTGCGAACCGACGTTGATCAGGGCCACCGGGTTGATGGTGCCGGTGGCGGTCACGGTCTGGTTGATGGCGCCGCGGTCGACCGCGGTGCTGCGGTATTTCGACGGCGGGACGACGTTGTCCTTGGGCTTGAGCAGCACCGCGGCGGTCGCGACGGCGACGAGGACGGCGGTGGCGATGACGATGCGTTTCTTGGTAAAGATTTTCATTGGTTCCAGGCAAACGAACGGCAAGTAAAGTATCGAGTGTGATGCCTTGGTAAAAGATTGGCAAATGCGAGCTGCATGATCGAGGCATGCATATACCAGGAAGAACCGCGGTTTTTCGGCAGGAAGATCGTGCCAATCCGCTAGAATGGCGTATTCTTTTCTACCTACCAACCCGCATCATGACTCAAGACGAACTGAAACAAGCAGTGGCGCGCGCCGCCATCGATTACGTGGTCGACGGTGAAATCATCGGCGTCGGCACCGGCTCGACCGCCAACTTCTTCATCGACGAACTGGCGAAGATCAAGGACCGCATCAAGGGCACCGTGGCCTCATCCGAAGCCACCGCCGCCCGCCTGCGCGGCCACGGCATCCCGGTGTTCGACCTGAACGACGTCGAATCGATGGCCGTCTACATCGACGGCGCCGACGAGATCAACGCGCAAGGCGCGATGATCAAGGGCGGCGGCGCGGCGCTCACGCGCGAGAAGATCGTGGCGTCGGTGTCGAAGAAGTTCGTCTGCATCGCCGACGGTTCGAAGCTGGTCGACACGCTGGGTAAATTCCCGCTGCCGGTCGAGGTGATCCCGATGGCGCGTGCGGTCGTGATGCGCAAGCTGGCGGCGCTTGGCGGCCAGCCGAAGCTGCGCCTGAAACCCGGCACCGACCAGCCTTTCATCACCGACAACGGCGGTGAACTGATCGACGTGGCCGGCCTGTCGATCACCGATCCGGTGGCGCTGGAAGAAGAGATCAACCAGATCACCGGCGTGATCGCCGTGGGCCTGTTCGCCAAGGCCGGCGCCAACGTCTGCCTGCTGGGCACGGCGGAAGGCGTCAAGACCCTGTCGCTCTGACCGGAGAGTTGCCATGAAGCGCGCGTGGATTGCGGCGGCCGTCCTGCTGGGCGGTTGTGCCGTCGCTGGCAGCGGGGTGGATCTGTCGGAGCCGGCCGTGACGCCGTCACCCGACGTCGTCGAGATCCAGCGCGTGCCGTTCAAGGTCGGCGTGTCGTCGACCACGGTCGAGCAGCTGGCCAGGGCGCAGGCCTGCGCCAGCGAGCAGGGCGCAGGCCTGATCACGGAGCCGGGGCCGATCGAGATCTACCGGATGCAGTGCCAGGATGGCAAGGTGTTCATGGCGCGCTGCGAATTGCGCCAGTGCCGCAAGATGTAAAAAAATCCCGCTGACGGCAGGCGCCGCTCGCGGGATTTTTCATGGGGGATGCGCTTCGATCAGGCGGTCGGCGGCACGTAACCCATCGCCTGGTCGGCGCCTTCGCCGAAGAAATGCTTCTCCATCTGCGTCGCCAGGTATTTGCGCGCGCGGTCGTCGGCCAGGTTCAGGCGGTTTTCGTTGATCAGCATCGTTTGATGCTTCAGCCATTGCTGCCATGCCTCTTTCGAGACCGACATATACAGCTTCTTGCCCATCTCGCCTGGGACCGGCGGGAAATCCAGGCCTTCGGCTTCCTTGTTCAGTTTGATGCAGTGGACGGTGCGGGCCATCGTGTACTCCTGTTATCCGTGACAGTCTAAAACCGGTATTATAAAGTCTTGATCAGCACCTGTGACCGGCGCTGCCAGTTGTACATGTGTTGCCGATCCTTTGGCAGATCGTCCACGGTGGCCGGCACGAAGCCGCGCTTCTTGAACCAGTGCGAGGTGCGCGTGGTCAGCACGAACAGTTTCGTGAGGCCGGCGGCGCGCGCGCGGTTTTCCATGTGCTTGAGTATGCGCTCGCCGTCGCCCTGGGTTTGCGCATCGGGACTCACCGTCAGGCAGGCCATCTCGCCCATCTTCGATTCCGGGAACGGATACAGCGCCGCGCAGCCGAAGATCACGCCGTCGTGGTCGATCACCGAGAACTGGTCGATCTCGCGCTCGATCAGCTCGCGCCCGCGATACACCAGCGTGCCATCGGCTTCCAGCGGTTCGATGAGCTTGATAATTCCGCCGACGTCCTCAATTGTGGCCTGGCGCAGGCTTTCCAGGTTCTCGTGGCTGATCATGGTGCCCACGCCGTCGTGGGTGAACACCTCGAGCAGGGCCGAACCGTCCATCTCGTAAGGGATGATGTGGGCGCGGTCGACGCCGGCGTTGCAGGCCTTGATCGCGTGCTGCAGGTAGAACGCGGCGGAATCGGACAGGAAGCCCGCCTGCAGCACGGCTTCGGCCATGTGCGACGACAATTCGCGCAGCTCGGCGCCGCCGGCATCCTTCATCATCGGCGATTCGGTGATGAAGATCAGCTTGTCGGCGTGCAGGGCAATCGCGGCCGACGCGGCCACGTCTTCCATGGTCAGGTTGAAGATCTCGCCGGTCGGCGAGAAGCCCAGCGGCGACAGCAGCACCAGGTTGTCCTCGGTCTGCAGGATCGGGTGGATCTTCTCGGCGGCGATCTTGCGGGTGACGCCGGTGAGCTCGAAGTCGACGCCGTCGATCACGCCCAGCGGACGGGCCACCACGAAGTTGCCCGAGACGATGCTGATCTGGGCGTTCGACATCGGCGTGTTGGGCAGGCCCTGGCTGAAGGCGGCCTCGATGTCGAGGCGCAGCTCGCCGGCGGCTTCCTTGGCGCATTCCAGCGCGGCGGTGTCGGTGATGCGCACGCCGTCGTGGAAGCGGCCTTCGACGTTGCGCAGCGCCAGCTGCTCGGCCACCTGCGGCCGCGAACCGTGCACCAGCACGATGCGGATGCCGAGGCCGACCAGCAGCGACAAGTCTTGCGCCAGCACCGGCAGGGCGCCGGAGGCGACCAGTTCGCCCGGGAAGGCGACCACGAAGGTCTTGCCACCGAACGCATGAATATACGGCGCGACCGAGCGCAGCCACTGGACGAATTGGGTAGGAGTTTCCATTTGCCGCATTATAATTCGCTGCGCGTTGTGCGCACCAAATCCTTGTAAAAATCAATGTCTGAACAGAGTAACAAGCCTTCGCAACAGCCGGCGCGCGAAGCGAGCGCCACCGCCAACGCAGCCTCCGCCGAACGCCGTCCCCGTCGTGCACCGGGTGCACAGGGCGAGCGCGGCGAGTCGCGTCCACGCCAGGAACGCGCGCCGCGCGAAGAAGCGCCGGTGGTGCGCAATCCGCTGCCCCCGATTACCTTCCCCGAAGACCTGCCCGTATCGGGCCGCCGCGCCGAGATCGCGAAAGCCATTCTCGAGCACCAGGTGGTCATCGTCTCGGGCGAGACCGGTTCGGGCAAGACCACCCAGCTGCCGAAGATCTGCCTCGAACTGGGCCGCGGCGGCAAGGGGCTGATCGGCCACACCCAGCCGCGCCGGATCGCCGCGTCGTCGACCGCCAAGCGCATCGCGCAGGAACTCGGCTCGCCGCTGGGCGAGCACGTCGGCTTCAAGGTGCGCTTCAACGACACCTTGCAAAAAGGGGCGTCGGTCAAGCTGATGACCGACGGTATCCTGCTGGCAGAGACGCAAACCGATCCGCTGCTGCGCAACTACGACACGATCATCATCGACGAGGCGCACGAGCGCAGCCTGAACATCGACTTCCTGCTCGGCTACCTCAAGCAGCTGCTGCCGCGCCGGCCGGACCTGAAAGTGATCATCACCTCGGCGACCATCGACGCCGAGCGCTTCGCGCGCCACTTCGCCGCCAACGACAAGCCGGCGCCGGTGATCGAGGTCTCGGGCCGCCTGTACCAGGTCGAGGTGCGTTATCGTCCGATCGACCGCGACCCGGTGCCGGGCGCCCCTGCCGTCGACCCGACCAAGCCGCTGCCGAAGGCGCAGGCCGCGCGCGAGAAGCGCGACCTGATGGATGGCGTGGTCGACGCGGTCGATGAGCTGTGCCGCATCGGCTCGGGCGACGTGCTGGTGTTCCTGCCGGGCGAGCGCGAGATCCGCGACTGCGCCGAGGCGCTGCGCAAGCACCATCCGCCGCACGTCGACATCCTGCCGCTGTTCGCCCGCCTGTCGGTGGAAGAGCAGGACCGCGTGTTCCGCCCGAGCGGCAACGCGCGCCGCATCGTCCTGGCCACCAACGTGGCCGAGACCTCGCTGACCGTGCCGGGCATCCGCTACGTGGTCGATACCGGCCTGGCGCGCGTAAAACGTTATAGCTTCCGGAACAAGGTCGAGCAGCTGCAGGTCGAGCCGATCGCGCAATCGGCGGCCAACCAGCGCGCCGGCCGTTGCGGCCGCGTGGCCGACGGCGTCTGCATCCGCCTGTTCGAGGAAGACGATTTTCAGAAGCGCCCCAAGTTCACCGAACCGGAGATCCTGCGTTCGTCGCTGGCGGCCGTCATCCTGCGCATGAAATCCCTGCGCCTGACCGACGTCGAGACCTTCCCCTTCATCGAGGCGCCGCAGGGCCGCGCGATCGCCGACGGCTACCAGCTGCTGCAGGAAGTCGGCGCGGTCGACGACAACAACGAGCTGACGCCGCTGGGCCGCAAGCTGGCCAAGCTGCCGCTCGACCCGCGCGTGGGCCGCATGATCCTGGCCGCGCTCGACAATCACTGCCTGACCGAGATGCTGATCGTGGCCTCGGCCCTGTCGACGCAGGATCCGCGCGACCGGCCGATCGAATACCAGCAGCAGGCCGACGAGAAGCACAAGAAGTTCGCGGACGAGAAATCCGAATTCCTGAGCTACCTGAAGATCTGGGCCTGGTTCGAGGACGCGATCGCGCACAAGAAGACCAATCGCCAGTTGCAGGACAACTGCCGCGCCAACTTCCTGTCGCAGCTGCGCCTGCGCGAGTGGCGCGACGTGCATTCGCAGCTGCTCACCATCGTGCGCGAGCAGGGCTGGCGCCTGAACGAAAGCCCGGCCACCTATGAGCAGCTGCACCTGGCGCTGCTCACTGGCCTGCTTGGCAATATCGGTTTCAAGTCCGAGGACGAGCAGGGCGGCGTGTATCTTGGCGCGCGCGGCATCAAGTTCCACATCTGGCCCGGCTCGACGCTCGGCAAGAAGGCGGGACGCTGGGTCATGGCGGCCGAACTGGTCGAGACCACGCGCCTGTATGCGCGCACCATCGCCCAGATCCAGCCCGAGTGGGTCGAAAAGATCGGCGGCCACCTGCTCAAGAAATCCTGGGGCGAGCCACGCTGGGAAAAGAAGCAGGCGCAAGTCACGGCGCTCGAGCGCGCGACCCTGTACGGCATCGTCATCTATGGCGGCCGGCGCATCAACTACGGCCAGCGCAATCCGCGTGAGGCGCGCGAGATCTTCATCCGCGACGCGCTGGTGGCGGGCGACTTCGAGACGCGCCTGCCGTTCTACATCCACAACCACAAGCTGGTGAAGGACATCGAGAACCTCGAGCACAAGTCGCGTCGCCAGGACGTGCTGGTCGACGACCAGCTGATCGCGGCCTTCTACGACAAGGAGATTCCGCTCGACGTCGTCAACGGCGCCGGTTTCGAGAAGTGGTACAAGGACCATGCGCGCGACAACCCGAAACTGCTGTACCTGAACCGCGAAGAACTGATGCGGCACGAGGCGGCCGGCGTCACCACCGAGCTGTTCCCGAAGACGATGGTCGTCACCGGCATCGAGATGGGCCTGACGTACCACTTCGAGCCGGGCAGCGTGCGCGATGGCGTCACGCTCGCCGTGCCGCTGTTCGCGCTGAACCAGATTCCGCAAGAGCGGCCGGCCTGGCTGGTGCCGGGGATGATCAAGGAAAAGGTGCACCTGCTGCTCAAATCGCTGCCGCAGAAGCTGCGCCGCCACTGCGTGCCGCTGCCGGAATACGCGGCCAAGTTCGTCGATCGCATCCATGCGGCGAACGCCTTCGGGCGCGGCGACCTGGTCGACGTCTTGATCATGGACGTGCGCGCGCAGACGGGCGTGGCGGTGAAGACCGCCGACTTCAAGCTCGAGACCCTGCCGGCGCACATGTTCATGAACTTCAAGGTCATCGACGAGCATGGCCGCCAGCTGGAGATGGGGCGCAATCTCGCGACGCTCCAGGCCGAGCTGGGCGGACAGGCGCGCCAGAGCTTCCAGAAGATGGCGGAAGCGACGCCATCTGCGGCCAATGGGCGTGCGCAGGCGGCGCGGCCGGTGGCGGCTGCGCCGAGCGCTCCGCCGGCACCCGCAGGCAAGGGGAAGGGCAATGCGCCGCAGATCGCCCCTGCGCAAGAAGCGGCATCGGGCCGCCAGCACACCGGTCTCACCAGCTGGACCTTCGGCGAGCTGCCGGAACTGCTGGAGATCAACCAGGGCAAGCTGACCCTGATTGGCTTCCCCGCGCTGGTCGACAAGGGCACCCATTGCGACCTGGAGGTGTTCGACGATCCGAACGTGGCCGCGCGCACCCACCGCGTGGGCCTGCGCCGGCTGTTCGCGCTGCAGTTCAAGGAGCAGCTGAAGTTCGCCGAGAAGAACATCCCCGGCCTGCAGGGCATGGGCATGCAGTTCATGAACATCGGCTCGCAGGAAGACCTGCGCGACCAGATCGTGGCCAAGGCGATCGACATCGCCTGCCTGCAGGATCCGCTGCCGGTCGATGCGGCGTCGTTCAACAAACGCAAGGACGAGGGCAAGGGCCGCATCGGCCTGCTCATCAACGAGGTGGCGCGCCTGGCGGGCCAGATCCTGGGCGAGTACCACGGCCTGCCCAAGCGCGTGCAGGCCCTGCCTTCGGCAGTGGCGTCGGATATCCAGGCGCAGCTGCAGGCGCTGGTGCACAAGCGCTTCATCGCCGACAACGAATATAGTCAGCTGGCGCATTTCCCGCGCTATCTGAAGGCGATCAACGTCCGTCTCGAGAAGTTGCGCGGCAATCCGTCGCGCGACGCGCAGCTGATGGCCGAGTGGCAGAACGCGGCCAGCCAGTTCCAGCGCACGCTCAAGAATATGGCGGGCAAGAACAACGATCCGCGCATGGTCGAGTTCAGGTGGATGCTGGAAGAGCTGCGGGTGTCGCTGTTCGCGCAGGAGCTGAGGACGCCGATGCCGGTGTCGGCCAAGCGGCTGCAGAAGGTGTGGGAGTCGATGTTGCGGTAATTGCTTGTGACTTGGACGGGGCACAACTGACGTTGTCCGTCATTTTTGGACGTTGTTTCACGCCCATGGCAGATGTCTGTGCGTATTAAACGGAACTTCAGTCAGTATCTGGTGTCTGCATCATATAAGCTCGGAGGACATCATCGAAAATGCTTACTTGTGCCGCGAAACCCAAGCGGCAATAAAGTAACGCATACCGTCCGTCAGTACCGGTTTAATGAAAGAAGTGATAGAAGAGGGTTCGCCACCAATGCCTGTACGGTGAAACGGCGCTACCCGTGGCGAGTTTGACGGCGACGTCAGACACTGCTGCTGGCGTCTGCTAGTGGCAGGCGGGAAAGTCACGCCTGTCAGGTACGAATACGGTCAATAGGACGATTCGGGGCAGGAAGGAATACGCTGAGCATGTTTGCTCACGTCTTCAAAAGCAGTCGATCATGTCTGGATCATGATCACGGTGGCGTGCCTTGCGAAATCGGCGAGGTATCTGCTCGCCAAGTAGAGTGCAGACTCTGCCGTCAACATGGTACTCATGGACTATGACGGCTTGGCGCCGCGGGCCTATGGTCTCGACACGAGGGGACGCTGATGCTCTCCTCGTGCCGACACCTCCTCATTCAGCCCGGCCTTATCCGATATTGCTGCCGCGGATACGGCTCAGGTCGTCGTCATCGCCCAGGTTGCCCGAGCGTGGATCGATGCTGGACCCCGGGCCCTGGTTCGCCCGCGAATCGCCCATGCCGGCGCCTGCGCCGCCCAGGCTGCTGGAACCGGCGTGCCCGGCGCCAACGCTCGAACCCATCGCGCCGCCCGCATAGGTGCTGCTTCCGGTGCCGGCGCCGCCGACCATGCCGCCCATCGGCACGCCCGGCCCCATGGTCGGTGCGCCTGAACGGTTCGGGTCGGTGCCATAGAAGCTGTGGATGCCGCTGGCCCAGCTCAGGTCGCTCATGTCCGGCCAGGCATCCTTGTCGAAGCCGGGCGCCGATTTCAGGCGGTCTTTCTCGACGTTGAGCACGAAGCGCTTGTTGACCGTGTCGAGGTGCAGCGCCTGCCAGGGCACGGCGAACAGCTTTTCGCCCACGCCCAGGAAGCCGCCGAAAGCCAGCACGGCATAGGCCACCTGGCCGGTCTGCATGTCGAGCATGATTTCCTTGATGTCGCCCAGGTCTTCCTCGGCGGCATTGACGACGCTGTCGCCGATCAAGGTGTCGGCGCCCATCAGGGACGGTCCCGGACCTGCGCTGGTGCTGTCCTTGTAGATACCGTATTTATCGCGGTCTGCGTAGCCCATATGTTCCTCCTTGTCTATTGACGTTGCGAACAATGCGACGGTCACTCCGATTGAGCAGACCCTCGCCCTACGAAGGGTTCATGATAGGACGCTACCGGATCGGGGCGCGCGCGCTAGCGTCGAGCAGGCTGGAGCCTTATGCGATCCAGCGCACAGATGAGTACGCGTGGCATGGCTAATCTGCCAAGCTATGTCTAGGAGGAAATGAGATGACCGTCATTGCACGCTGCACCAATGCCGGCCCGCTGGGCCAGCAGATCCGCACCCGTTCCTTCGTTTCGCTGCTGACGCGCCTGCTGCGTCGCGGCTGAAGCCCGCCCGGCAGCACCGGGCAGGCCGAAGCAAGTGCTTACGGCTGCCCGCCTCCGCCCGCCGCGCCATACACGTGGCCGGTGGTGTAGCTCGCATCGTCCGAGGCCAGCGTGACGTAGATCGTCGCCAGCTCGGCCGGCTGGCCCGGACGCTTCATCGGCGTGTCCTCGCCGAACTTCTCGCGCCCCTCCGGCGAATTGCCGCCCGCCAGCTGCAGCGGCGTCCACACCGGACCCGGCGCCACCGCATTCACGCGGATTCCCTTCGATGCCATCTGCTTGGCCAGCGACTTCGTAAACGCCACCTCGAAGGCCTTGGTGCCCGAATAGTCGAGCAGTTTTTCCGGCGGATCGTAGGCCGTCTGCGACGAGGTATTGATGATGACGCTGCCGGCCGACATATGCGGAATCGCCGCCTTGGTGATCCAGAACACGGCGTAGATATTGGTCTTGATGGTCCAGTCGAACTGCTCGCTGGTGATGTCGAGGATCGAGGCGTTGTTCTGCTGGCGCGCGGCATTGTTGACCAGGATGTCCAGGCCGCCCAGTTCGCGCACCGCCGTTTCCACTAGTTTCTTGCAGAAGGCCTCGTCGCGGATGTCGCCGGGAATGGCCACCGCCTTGCGGCCCGCGTCGCGGATCAGCTGCATGACTTCGCGCGCATCGGGTTCCTCGGCCGGCAGGTAGCCGATGGCGACGTCGGCGCCTTCGCGCGCATAGGCGATCGCGGCGGCGCGGCCGATGCCCGAGTCGCCGCCGGTGATCAGGGCCTTGCGTCCCGCCAGGCGGCCGCTGCCGCGATACGTCGTTTCACCGTGGTCGGGACGCGGCGTCATCTTGCTGGCCAGGGCCGGCCATGGCTGGTCCTGCTTGGGGAAGGGCGGACGCGGATAGCGCTTGGCCGCTTCGCGCATCGCGCCCGGCGCCGGCTGGTTGCCGCCGCCCGCCTGCTGGGCCAGGGCCGGGACGGCGGCGGCCGAGGCGGCCACGCCCGCGGCAACGGTGCTCACGAAACGGCGGCGCGACGGCGTCACGCCTTCTGGCTTCTGGTCTTCCGAACTCATGCTTGCTCCTTGATGGGGTGGGGCTGCCAACGCAGCCAGGTAGTGGCGAAGATGTTAGTCGTTATCGAAAAGACACGGAACACGGTAGCTTGTTGGCAAGATCTGGTGCTGGGCTGTTGTAAGTGGGTACTTTGCCTGCTGAGTAGAAGTGATCTGGGGCAACATTTCGTTTTTACCGATTTGTGTTTTCCCATGGCAATCATCCGCGCATTCCTTGTCCTTGCCTTGCTGGGGCTGTATTCCTTCGCCCAGGCCGCCCAGGCCGACACTGTGTCGGCCGCCGCGGCTGCGGCCGCGCCGGCCCAGCCGACCGCGCGCGCCGACTTCACCGTCGCCACCCGCAAGGTCTTCGTGTTTCGCGCCACCCTGGCCGGCCACTCGCCGCAAGACCGCCTCGAAGCGGCCCAGCGGCGCCTCGACAAGGCCCTGTCGGGCAAGGGCCCGCAGCGCGTCACCGTCAACGGCTTGGCGGAGGGCAGCCAGGTGCTGCTCGACGGCGCGCCGCTGTTCCTGGTGACGCCGGCCGACGTCAACGTGCTGGCCGGCGACACGCCCCAGGACGTCGCGCACGACAGCGCGGGCAAGCTGGAGCGCGCGCTGGCCGCGCGGCGCGAGGCGAGCGACCCGCGCGTGCTGGTCGAAGCCGCCGCGCTGTGCGTCGCCGCCACCCTGGCCTACGTCGTCGTGCTGCGCGCGCTGGTGCTGCTGCGCAGCGCGGTCAAGAGCCGCTTCGAGCGCCTGCTCGGCGTGCGCCTGGCGCGGGTGAGCTTTCGCAACGTGCGCCTGCTCGACGCCCAGCTGTATGTGAGCTTCCTGCGCCAGGTGACGATGGCGGTGGTATGGGGCCTGCGCCTGCTGGCCACCTATATCTGGATCAGCTTCCTGCTCGGCGAATTCGCCTACACCCGCAGCTGGGGCGAGTGGCTCAAGAGTTACCTGGTCGAGCTGGCGGTGGGGATCGGCCAGTCGATGGCGGCCGCCATTCCCGGCCTGCTGGTGGTGCTGGTCATCGCCGCGCTGGCGCGCCTGGTGATGCTGACCGCGGCCTCGGTGTTCAAGCGGGTCGAGAGCGGCGAATTGCAGGTGGGCTGGCTCGACCAGGACACGGCCGCGCCGACCCGGCGCCTGGTCAACCTGGTGATCGGGCTGTTCGCGCTGGCGATGTCCTATCCCTACCTGCCCGGTTCGCACACGGCCGCCTTCCAGGGCGTCACGGTGCTGGCCGGCCTGATGGTGTCGATCGGCGCCTCGAGCATCGTGGCGCAGGGCGCCGCTGGCCTGATCCTGATGTACACCCGCTCGCTGCGCAAGGGAGAATACGTGCGCGTGGGCGACAAGGAGGGCACGGTGGTCGACATGGGCATGTTCGAGACGCGCCTGCGCACCGGCAGCGGCGAAGAAGTCCTGATGCCCAACGCCTGGGTGCTGTCCAACACCACCAGCAACTTCTCGCGCGACGGCGTGATCGAGGACGGTTTCGTCACCGAGGTCAAGGTGACGGTCGGCTACGACACGCCCTGGCGCACGGTGCACGCGCTGCTGGAACAGGCGGCCGGCGCGACGCAGGGCATCGCGGCCGAACCGAAGCCCTTCATCGTGCAGGCCGCGCTGTCGGATTTCTACATCGAATACCGCCTGTGCGCGCACGCGGCGGCCGCCAGTCCGCGCGACCGGGCCGAGGTGCGCAACCATCTGCACCAGAACGTGCTGGACGTGTTCGACGCGGCGGGCGTCGGGCTGACGTCGTCGCACTTCCACCGCGTGACGCTGACGGAAAAGCGGGCTTGATGAAAAAACGGGTGACCGGCCATGCCGCGTCACCCGTTTTAGTGGGGTACTACAGGATCGAGTGGATCAGTCGACGGTCGCGCCGCTGTCCTTCACGATCTTCGACCATTTCGCGCTTTCGGCCTGCACGAACTTGGCGAAGTTCTCAGGCGTATCGCCCACGTACTCGGTGCCGGTGTCGGCCAGCACGCGCTGGAAGTCCGGCTGCTTCATGACTTTCTGCGATTCGGCGTTGATCTTGTCGACGATGGCTTTCGGGGTCTTGGCCGGCACGAACAGGCCGTACCAGGCGTAGGACTCGATGTTCAGGCCGGCTTCGGCGAAGGTCGGCACGTCCGGCAGCAGCGGCGAGCGCTTGCTGCCCGAGATGGCGATCGGCTTGACCTTGCCGCTCTTGATGTGCGGCATGATCGCGATGGTCGAGTCGAACATGATCGGGATGTGACCGCCCAGCAGGTCGGAAATCGCCGGCGCCGAGCCCTTGTACGGCACGTGCACCATGTCGAGCTTGGTCACGCCGCGGAACAGTTCACCGGTCAGGTGCTGCGGGGTGCCGTTGCCGGCCGACGCGTACGAGAACTGGCCTTTCTTCGACTGGATGTGGGCCAGCAGTTCCTTGACGTTCTTGGCCGGCACCGATGGGTGGGCGACCAGCACCAGCGGCGCGCGCAGCAGGTTGGTGACCGGGATCAGGTCCTTGGCCGGGTCGAAGGCCATCTTCTTGTACAGGCTCGGGTTGATCACGATCGGCGCGCTCGAGGTGATCAGGAGGGTCTGGCCGTCCGGCTTGGCGCGGGTCACGGCCAGGGTGCCGATGTTGCCGCCGCCACCGCCGCGGTTATCGATCACGAACGACTGCTTCAGGTCGGTGGTCAGGCCTTTCGCCAGCGGACGCGCCGCGATGTCGGACGGGCCGCCGGCCGGCCATGGCACGACCACGGTCACGGTGCCGGTTGGCCAGTTCTGGGCGAAGGCGCTGGCGGAGAGGACGGTTGCTGCGAGAGCGAACACGAGGGATTTTCCTTTGGACGGGAAGACTCGCATGGTTTTGTCACCTATATAGTTGATTATTTCGCGAATGATTCGATAACCTGCTGAAACGATTTTACACGAATGCTCATGCGGATTGCGTACGTAGTAGTACGTGGGCCTTTCGTTGTCCTGTAAAGTGTTGTGTGTACTTACGATTCGAGGCTGGAAATGAAATATACAGGCTTTTTCCTGGCCGGCATCATCCTTGCCGGCGCCGCCATTGCCGCTACGCCGGCCTCGCCGGCAGTGCAGGCGATGAAGCGCATTGCTGGCGTGTACAAGCACCGTTTCATGAGTGGAGTCATCGTGCCGGGCAAGGACGAAACAGAGTCCTACCAGGCCGAGGACATCGTCGAGATCGTCCCGTACGACCGCGATCATGTGTACCTGCGCGTGCACCTCGATTTCTTCAATGGCCATAGCTGCGGCATTTACGGCATGGCGCGCTTCGAGGACGGCATGTTCGTCTATCGCGATCCAGCGCCGCCGATCGTGGGTGATTTTCCGTGCGTGCTCAAAGTTGGAGAGAAGGACGGCATGCTGACGCTGACCGATCGGTCTCCTCCCAATGCCGGGCGTACTTGCGAGGCCTATTGCGGTGCGCGCGGCAGCCTCAATTACGAGATCGGCATGGACAAGCGGCGGCCAATCCGTTACCTGGAGCGCCTGAAGGGATCCAGGCAGTACAAGGACGCGCGCGATGCGTTGCTTCAGTCGATCCCCGCGTCCTGATGGCTGACCGGCGCGCCCGGCTGGCGCAGGCAGGCTGGCTTCAGGGCGCCACGTCGCCGGCCTTCTCGGCGATCGGCCGCACATGGCGCAGCAGCGAATCGAGCATCTTGCCCGGTTCTTCGTTGAACATCTCGTGGCCCGAGTGCTCGAACCACACCAGCTTCTTGTGCGGCGCCTTCACGGTCTCAAACCACTCGGCGGTCACGGTCGACGAGACGTTGTAGTCGTAGCGGCCATTGAAGATGATGATCGGGCAGTCGAAGCGCTTGTAGCCGCTGAAGTCGGTCGAGATGACTTCGGCCAGCAGGTGTTCCTGCGAGAAATCGTTGGCTTTCCAGATCGTGCGCAGGTCGGCGTCCGTGTATTCGGGCGACAGGCGCGCCGCCGCGCCTTCGTGGGCGAAGTCCTTGCGGCCGTGAATGGCGCCGCCGTAATAGCCCAGCCACTTGCGCTGCAGGTACATGTCCTTGAGCACGATCGGGCGGCCCGGCGTTGCGTAGGGGCCGAGCGATTCGAGCTCCTGCACCGCCTTGGCGTTGTTGTCGCGCCGCGCGGCGTCGAGCGCGAAGCGCAGGCCGCGCCGTTCGCCCTCCGGCCCGTTGGTGGCCTGGCCCATGCCGATGTAGGCGTGCAGCCATTCCGGGTGCTTGCTGGCCAGCTCGATGCCGAGCGAGCTGCCCCAGGAGTGGCCGAGCACGAAGATGCGCTCCTTGCCGAACTCGCGCCGCAGCCATTGCACCATTTCCTCGGCGTCGGCGAGCATGCGGGCGCGCTTCATGGTCGGCGCCACGATGGCCGGATCGTTGGCGGCGTAGGTCTTGCCGGCGCCGCGCTGGTCCCATTGCACCACGGTGAAGAAGTCTTCCCAGCCGCGCTGGAAATACCAGCTGGTGGGCATCGACACATAGCCCGGGCCGCCGTGGATCATCAGCAGCACCGGATTGCGGCGGTCGACGCCGCGCACCGAGATCCACTGGTCGATGCCGCCGATGCGCACCGCTTCAAGACGCTCGATGGCGCCCGGCATGACCAGGCGCCGCATGTCGGCGACAATCTTGACCGCCTCGGCGCGGCTTTCGGGTTTCTGGGCGAAGGCCGGCGCCAGGATGGCGCTGGCGAGGATCGTCGACAAGGTCAGACGATGGAGCAAGCGTGCAAGCATGTGAAATCCGGTCAAAAAAAGGGAGCGAGTATTGTCTATCAATAGTGATAGATAGTAACGAAATTTATCGACTGCCTTTATCGATAGCCGATCGCATCGGCCGGCTTGCCTGCGTCGACGACCTCGACCATGTAGCGCCAGGCATCGGGCCGCGAGCCATCCAGGTCGGTGAAGCCGTAGACCTTGGCCAGCTCGCCGCTCGACAGCGATTGCCCGTTCCAGCGCGCGCCTTCCGGGTCGGCTGCGATGGCGGCGACGGCGCGGCCGACGAAGCGCGGCGTTTCCGAGATCACGAAGTGCGGCTCCTGCGCCGCGCGCCAGTTGTCCTCGCCAACCCCGAAGGTTTCGAGCATGATTTCAGAGCGCATCCAGCCCGGCGTGAGGCAGACCGCGGTGGCGCCGCGCGGGCCGAGGTCGCGTCCATGGGCCCAGGCCATGCGGTTGACCGCCGTCTTGGCCAGGTCATAGAAGGGATTCAGGCGGTAGTGGTCGGCGTTGTAGGCGGCGGTGCCGTCGGTGATCTCCACCAGCAGGCCGCCCGCATGCTCGAGCATCAGGGGCAGGGCGTGGTGAGCCGTGATCAGGTGGGTGTCGATGGCCAGGCGCAGCATGCGCAAGCCCTTGTCGAGGTCGTGTTCCCAGACCGGCTTTTCCCACTCGTTGAGGTTCTCTCCGCCCCAGATGTCGTTGACCAGGATGTCCAGCCGGCCAGCCTCGCGGCGGATGCGTTCCACCAGCGCCTGCACCTGGCGCGGATCGAGATGGTCGACCTGCAGCGCGATCCCGCGGCCGCCGGCCGCCGTCACCAGCTCGGCTGTCTCTTCGATCGTCTCCGGCCGCGCGTATTCGGATTGCTGCGCGCGCGTGGTGCGGCCGGTGACGTAGACGGTGGCGCCGGCCGCGCCGAGTTCGATGGCAATGCCGCGGCCGGCGCCGCGTGTGCCGCCCGCCACCAGGGCGATCCTGTCGTTCAGATCCATATGCATCTCCTTGGGTAGATTTATAAACAAACGTTCATTTATAAATCAATTATAAATGATTGTTCGCTTATGGGATAATGCCGGCATGGCACGCACCAAGACCCTTCCCGACCTGGCGGTCCTCGACCAGGCGGTCGCGCTGATGCACGGCAGCGGCCCGGACCACCTGACCTTCGCCAGCCTGTCAGCGGCGACCGGCCTGTCCGGCGCGACCCTGGTGCAGCGCTTCAGCAGCAAGGCCGGGCTGCGTCAGCGCGCCTTGCTGCATGCATGGGACGTGCTGGAACAGCGCACCGCCGATCTGATCGGCTCGATGGAGCGCACGCCACTTGGCGCGCGCCGGCTGCTGGTCGGCCTGTCGCGCGACTATGGCGGCATCGAAGCCTACGCCCAGGGCTTGCTGCTGCTACGCGAAGACCTGCGCGACCCGCTGCTGCGCGAGCGCGGCGCCGCCTGGGGCAATACCCTGAATGTCGCGCTGGATGCCTGTTTCGCCGCGACGCCCGGCGCGCCCGCCGGCGTCGGCAGGTTCATGGCGAGCCAGTGGCAGGGCGCTTTGCTGTGGTGGGCCTTCAACCCGGTCAAGCCGGTGGAAGCCTTCGTGGACGAGGAACTCGCGCGCTTCGTCGCGCTGGTGGGCGGATAGGCGCGGCCGCTCAGGGCCTGGCGCCCGACAGCGGTTCCCAGATGACGGTCGGCATCCAGCCGGTGGCGGCCAGGGTGGCCTGCATGACGGTGGCCGCGTTTTCCTTGGCCGTGTTCAGCACGGCCGGCTGGCTGCAGGCCGCCTGCACCGCCTTCTGCGCCGTGCCCAGCGCATTGTTCATCGCCGTGGTGCGTGTCTGGGCGGAAGGAATGAAGGCTTGCAGCCCCTGTTCGGTGACCGCATAGAAATAGGAGCCGCCCCGGTTGCGCGCCTCGTGGCTGATGCGCGCCTGCAGCGGAGTCGGCGGCGGCAGCACGATGGTGAGGGTGCGCGCTCGCTCGTCGATGTCTTCGTAGCGCGCTTGGCGCAGGTCGGTTGCGATGGTGCAATCGCCGCGCGCGACCAGCAGCACGC
Organism: Massilia sp. UYP32; assembly: GCF_050434365.1. Lineage (NCBI taxonomy): Bacteria > Pseudomonadati > Pseudomonadota > Betaproteobacteria > Burkholderiales > Oxalobacteraceae > Massilia > Massilia sp. UYP32. The sequence goes on along the minus strand of NZ_JBNDIK010000003.1, from coordinate 8,130 downwards.
GGGTGCTGCCCAGCCGTACTTCCCATTGCGACCAGGGGATATCGACCGCGTTCGGTTGCGTGAACTCGATGACGTCCGCGTAGTTCATCTTGAGCGAGACGAGGTGCCCCATTTTTTCCAGCGAAATCAGCGGCGGCGGTGGCGCCACCTGCTCGGCCGGCTTCTTGATGAAGGCGAAGATGATGGCGGCGGCGGTGACGGCGACGAGCAGGATCGGCAGGCGTTGCGGAGATGTCATGGGACGGCGATGGCAGGTGCGTGGAAGCGACGGCGGCCAGTCTACCCGATCCAGCCGATGGCCGACGCCCCCCAGCGCCGGGATAGGCGCCTAGTCGACCTCGATCGTGGTGATCGTGATGGCCTTGCCCGGCATTGCCGGTCGCCATGGTCCGTCGATCACCTCGATGCGATCGACGCCGAAGCGGGCGAAGTCTTCCCTGGTGAAGGTCCATCCGTCCATATCGGGCAGGTCGAAGCGGCTCGCCTGTCCATACGTCGTGATGTACTGCCTGACGCCGATCTTCTTGAAGAAATCGGTCTCGCGCTGGAGCAGCGGCTGGATTTCCTTCCGATGGCCGGCCCAGAATGCGTCCTGCTGTTCCTTCGTCATGGCATCGTAGGCGGCTTTCCGTTCACCTCCAAGGTTGAACGTCGCGCTGCTGATGCCTCCGTGGAAGCCGATGACGGCCACGTTGCTGACGGTCTTGCGCGGCGCGGCGGTGAACACGTAGTTGGCGCAGGAAGACAGGCAGTACGCGCTCACCTTGACGTCCAGGCCCTTCCGGTACACCCAGTCGCCCAGGTCGAGGCCGAAGTCGACGATGCCGCCCTTGCTCTCGATGGCGAGCACCGTCGGTTTGATGGCCAGGCTGTCGTATAGCGCGAACAGGCGCTGGTTGGCGTCGTCGTCCAGGTAGCCGGAATAATGCAGCTCGCCGTTCTCGACGAACACCCGAGTGGCCTCGTCGGCGGCGCTGGCCGCGGTGGCGAAGAAGGTGAGGGCAATCAGGCAGGCGTATCTTGATCGGGGCATGGGCAGGCATCATCCGGAATCGACCCTGCATTATCTCGTGCCGGCGATGAAAAAGGTTCACTGAAAACCACGACCGCCATGCCGGGACGACGCGTTCGGTTGGTGCATAATCGGCGTCAAGGAGGGAATATGAGCAGCCATACCGACGCAGCAATCCTCGAATCCTGGTCGCGCAATGCGACTCCCTGGACCAGCGCCGTGCGCAGCGGAGAAATCGAAAGCCGCACCCTGGTGACCAATGCCGCCATCGTCGAGGCGGTGCGCGCGCGCGCGCCGCGCACAGGCGTCGATCTCGGCTGCGGCGAAGGCTGGCTGGTGCGCGCGCTGCCCGAGGTGGAGATGGTCGGCGTGGATGCGATCGACGGCCTTATCCGGCAGGCGCGGGCGGTCGGCGGCGGCGACTTCCGCGTGCTGTCGTATGAACGGATCGCGGCCGGCGAGCTGGCATTGTCGGTTGACGTCGCCGTCGCCAACTTCTCGCTGATCGGACATGAACCGGTCGACGGCCTGTTCGCCGCCGCGCCGACTTATCTGCGGGCCGGTGGAACGCTGATCGTGCAGACCGTCCACCCCTTGATGGCCTGCGGCGATGCCCCCTATGTCGACGGCTGGCGTGCGGGCAGCTGGGCCGGCTTCAGCACTGACTTCCAGGACGCGCCGCCCTGGTACTTCCGCACGATCTCGAGCTGGATCGCGCTGTTCGAACGGCACGGCCTGCGCGTGGTGGAGATGCGCGAGCCGCTGCATCCGCATACCGGCAAGCCGGTGTCGCTCATTCTGGCCGGCGTCATGCCGGATTCGCCGGATCGCCCCGGCTGACGGCGGCTGCCCTCGATGGCAGGCGACCTTCAGGACACGCTGTCTTTAGCCTGCTCGTCGATGACGAGCACGATGCCGCGCTCTCCGTCGACCTCGACCAGCTGGCCATCGCGCAGTCGCTGGAAGACGTCACCGATGCCTACCACGCAGGGCTTGTTGAACTCCCGCGCGACCAATGCGCCATGCTGCAGCGCGCCGCCGATTTCGAGGACGATGGCGGCGGCGTTGACGAACAGCGGCGTCCATCCCGGATCTGTGGTGAAAGCGACCAGGATTTCGCCCGGCGCAAGCGACTTTTCGTGCGCGTTGCGCAGGCACTTGACGCGGCCCCTTGCTACCCCGGGCGATATCCCTACGCCAAGCAATCCGCCGGTCCGGTCGTCCCGCCGCGGCGCGCGCAGGATGCGACCACGCGAGTCGATCAATGAGGGAAAGACGTGCACTTGTCGCGCCAGCACTTGCAGAAAGCCGGTCCGCATGCGCCGTCGCTCGCGCAAGTCAGGCCGGTCAGCGTGTGCCGGCTCCAGGTCGGCATAGTAGAGGCCGAAGATATCGTGCGGATCGTCCAGGCGCCCCTCTGCCACCAGCTTTGCGCCAAGCGCCAGCGCCTGGGTTCGCATGCTTTGGCGGAACATCAGGTTGATATGCTTCGGTGTGTCGCGGCTGCCGGCAAACGCGGTCGACACCGCGTACAGGCGTTTGAGCAGCAGGCGGCGCACGGGCCCGAACCTGCGCAGCAGTGCCGTGTAGGCTCGTTCCCGTTCCTGCGCCAGCCGGCGATGGGCGGCTGCCGGATCGCGCTCATCGGACACGCCGGCGAGGAAGGACATCTGGCGCAGCAGGATGGCGGGATCGTCCCGGTAGCTGGCATTGGCGAGGTCCATTTCTCCCGGGCCGCGGCAGCCATAGACAGCGAGGAACCGGTCCCACTCGGCCAGGAAGGCTGCCGGCATCTCGCGGCGCGCGATGCGGGCAGCCAGCGAATCCGTATCGGCGTAGTCGGCGGGCGCCAGCATGCGCGCCAGGCGGACCATGGCGATGCCCATTTCCACCACCAGGTTGCCGCCAGCGCCGCGCGTCAGGCTGGCGAGCAGACGCCGCTCGTCGTCGCAATGCCTGCGCGCCAGGCGCGCCAGCGTCGCGGTGGCGCCGACGCCGGCGAGCATCGCCGGCAGGGCGACGTCGACGATGGCCTCGATCGCCACCGCGCCGAGCCGTTGCTGCAGCTGCGGCAGTGTCGAGTCCTTGCCGCCCGGCGCCGACAGGCGCGCCATGGCGTCGCGTTCGCGCAGACGATGCAGGCGCCGCGCATGGTCCGGCGCGATGAATGCATGCAGGCTGCGCCACAATGCGCGCCGCAGCCTCCAAAGCGCGCCGGGCACGACGCGCAGGAGCGGCAACAGCGATGGCCGTGTCGCAGAGCGGTAGCGGGTGGCATCGATGGTGGCCAGGGTTTCCGCGAGAAGCTGGTCGGTCGGCGCATTGCTGTGCGCGAGTTGCAGGGGCGTCGCCAGCCACAGGACGCGGGAAAGATTCAGGTACATGCGCCCACCCTGGATGCACAGCCATCCGTCGGCCCGGTCCAGCGGCAGGTCGACCGGACCGGCGCAGTGGCGGATCAGGTGCGCGATGGTGTGTTTCAGCCAGTCCTGGCCCATGGGCGACACCGGCGCATTGATCGTCATGCCCTTGGCGAGAGAGATGTCCATGTACAGGGTCCGTGGCGTGCCGGGGCGGGAAGTCATGTCCGGCGTAAGCGGCGTGTATGCCGTGACCGGGCGCGCCTGCAGCAGATGCAGCGTTCCCGCGGCGTAGGCGAACTCCATGTCGACAGGAGCGCCGAACAATGCTTCGACGCTGGCCAGCGTCGCCGTCACCTCGGCCAGTTGCGCTGGATCGAGACAGAAGCCCGCGCCATGCGGCGCGGGGCATGCCTTGCTGCCCGGCGTGCCTTCGAGCAGGCGTCCGCTCGCCTTGTCGAGCACGAACTGGTCCGGCACGACCTGCCCATCGACCAGCGCATCTCCCAGCCCCCAGCTTGCATTGACGAGCGCTTCGTCCAGGTCGTTCGTCAGGGGATTGATGGAAAAGCCCACGCCGGAGACTTCGCTCTCGACCTGCCGCTGGACGATGACGGCCATCGCCGGCTCGAACACCGGCATCGCACGCGCGCTCTTGTAGGCGAATGCCGGGACGGCCAGGCAAGAGGCGAAGCAGTCGCGGATCGCTTCCTCGAGCCGGGAAGCGGGCACGCCCAGGCAGGTGCGGTACACGCCGGCGAACGAGGCGGCGGCGAGGTCTTCGTCGGGCGACGAAGAGCGCACCGCGAACCGCACGCCGGGTTCATGCGCCTGGCATTGGCTCGCCAGGAGGTCGATGGCGCGCCGCTGGTCGGCGTCCCATTCGAGGCCGTCCACGTGGATGCGTAGTGCGGCGCAGGCCGTAGGCCAGTCCGGTTGCTCCGCCTGAGTCAATGTCTGCCAGGCCGGCGTGGCGCGCAGCCTTGCGATCCAGGGCGCGAAGAAGGCGGTTGTCAGCACATGGGCCGGCGGCACATTGAATCCCGACGCTGCAAGCCGATGCAGCGACCACGCCTTTCCGCCCAGCGTTTCGCGGGATGCGGGGCCGGCATCCGGGATTGCCACCAGAAATGGCGCAGCCTGTCCCTCGGCGGTCACGCCGGTCGCCAAACATTGCCTTGCCTGCGTATCGATCGTATCCATCGCCGCCACATTGACTTTGTAATCCGAGCAATATAAATGACCTTGCCTGCGGTGTCAGCCCGGCAGTCGTGGTCCCGGCTGCCAGGCCTTGCCACGCATGCGCATGCCGAGGCCTGGACGGAACCACCCTGGCGCATTGTCTAGCTGATGTCCGCGAACACGCCCCAGCGCCGCAGCAGCAGCTTCTCGAATTCGAGCACCACCATGAACGCCAGCCCGATGCCGAGGATCGCCACGCCGTCGATGAGCGCTACGGCGCGGGTATCGAACAGCGCCTGCATCCACGGCAGGTAGGTGAACGCCAGCTGCGCGACCACCACGACAAGGATCGCCCACAGCACCGCCGGCGTGCCGCGCGCGCCGCGCCAGGTGAACGAGCGCATGTGCAGGTAGCGCACGTTGAACAGGTAAAAGATCTCCAGCACGCACAGCGTGTCGACCACCATCGTGCGCGCCGTCTCGGTGTCCAGGCCGCGGCGTTCGGCCCAGGCCATCACGGCGAACACGCCGGCGGTGAACAGCACCGACACGAACGCCACCCGCCACAGCATGAAGGGCGACAGCAGCGGCGCTAGCGGATCGCGCGGCCGGCGCGCCATCACGCCCGGCTCGGCCGGCTCGAAGGCCAGCACCAGGCCGAGCGTGATGGTCAGGATCATGTTGATCCACAGGATCTGCGGCGGCGTCATCGGCAGGGTCAACCCCAGCACCAGCGCCGCGACGATCGCCAGCACCTCACCGCCATTGGTCGGCAGGGTCCAGGCGATGACCTTGCGGATGTTGTCGTAGACGGTGCGTCCCTCGCTCACGGCCGCCACGATGGAAGCGAAGTTGTCGTCGGCCAGCACGATCTGGGCCGCTTCCTTGGCCGCCTCGGTGCCCTTGTTGCCCATGGCGATGCCGACGTTGGCCTGCTTCAGCGACGGGGCATCGTTGACGCCGTCGCCGGTCATCGCGACCACCTCGCCCTCGGCCTGCAGCGCGCGCACCACGCGCAGCTTGTGGGCGGGATTGGTGCGGGCGAAGACGTGGGTGCGGCGCGCCAGGGTCCGCAGCTCGGCGTCGGAGACGGCGTCGACGTCCTGGCCGGTCGCCACCACCGGCTGCTCGGCCAGGCCGAGTTGCGCGGCGATGGCGGCGGCGGTCGCGCCATGGTCGCCGGTGATCATCTTGACCGCGATGCCGGCGCTGCGGCAATCGGCGATCGCGGCCAGCGCCTCGGGCCGCGGCGGATCGATGAAGCCGACCAGGCCCAGGAACACCAGCTCGTCCACGGCTTCGAAGTCCAGCTGCGGCGGCGCATGCGCGAAGCGCCGCAGGGCGAAGCCCAGCACGCGCTCGCCGCTGGAGGCCGCCGCCGCGACGTGGCCTTCCCAGCAAGCGGTATCCAGCGGCATGCTTGCCCCGGACACGTCGAGTTGCGCGCCGCTCATGGCCAGCACGCGTTCCGGCGCGCCCTTGACGAACAGCTCGGCGCCGCCGTCGGCCAGGCCGTGCAGCGTGGCCATGAAACGGTGCTGGGCGTCGAACGGGATCTCGTCGGCGCGCGGATGGCCGGCGCGCAGGGCGTCCGGCTCGAGCCCGGCCTTCATTGCCAGCGCCACCAGCGCGCCTTCCATCGGATCGCCGTCCACATGCCAGCCGCCCGCAGCCAGGCGCAGGTGGGCGTCGTTGCACAGCAGGCCGGCTTCGACCAGGCGGCGCGCATTGGCCGGCAGGCCGGCGCCGTCCTCGGGCAGCGCGAACGCGCCCAGCGGCGCATAGCCGGCGCCGCTCACGCCGATGCTGCCCGCACCGGTCACCACGCGGCAGGCCGTCATCTCGTTGCGGGTCAGGGTGCCGGTCTTGTCGGAACAGATCACGGTGGTCGCGCCCAGCGTCTCCACCGCCGGCAGGCGGCGCACGATGGCGTGGCGCGCGGCCATGCGCTGCACGCCGATGGCGAGGGTGATGGTGATCACCGCCGGCAAGCCTTCGGGCACCAGCGCCACCGCGATCGCCACCACCATCATCAGCGCCTCGACCCAGTCCATCCCCTTCAAGCCGACCGCATAGGCGAACAGCAGCGCGGCGACGGCGATCGACAGCACCGTGAAGCGCCGCCCGAAGCCGTTGATCTGGCGCAGCAGGGGCGTGGTGAGCGGCTCGACCTTGCCGAGCATGCTGCTGATGCGGCCGATCTCGGTATGGCTGCCGGTGGCGACCACCAGGCCGAGGCCCTGGCCGGCGGCGACCAGCGTGCCTGAATACGCCATGCCTTCGCGGTCGCCCAGCGCCGCACCGGCGTCGACGGCGTGACCGGTCTTGACGCTGGCCACCGATTCGCCGGTGAGGATCGCTTCGTCGACCAGCAGGGCGCGGGCGCGCAGCAGGCGCAGGTCGGCGGGGACGCGGTCGCCGGCTTCGAGCAGCACCACGTCGCCCGGCGCCAGCGTGGCCACCGGGACGGTCGCGTGCTGGCCGGCGCGCACGACGCGCGCAGTGGGCGCCAGCATGGCTTGCAGGGCGCCGAGGGCTTGCTCCGCCTTGCCTTCCTGGACGAAGCCGACGATGGCGTTCACGGTGACCACGCCGACGATCACGGCCGCGTCGACCCAGTGTTCGAGCACGGCGGCCAGTGCCGCGGCGGCGAGCAGGAACAGGATCAGCGCGTTATTGAATTGCAGCAGAAAGCGCAGGAGGGCGGGCGTGCGCGGTGGCGATGGCAGCGTGTTGGGGCCGTGCAGCGCCAGGCGCCGCGCCGCTTCATCCGGTGCGAGTCCGTCGGGGATCGAAGCCAGCTGGCGCAGGACGGCGTCGGCCGGCATCGCATGCCAGTCTGCGACCGGCGTGGAAGGGATGGAGGACGTGGTCATGGACATGCAAGGAAACAGCTCCCTGATTACCTGATGAGCAAAACTTAGCATAGTAAGTTTTGGTCATCAACGAATCCCGACCCCGATGCTTGGGTATGGCGGCGTCAGCGCAGCAGTTTCAATCCCGGCGGCAGTGCATCGCCCAGCAGGCGCGTCTCGACCGCCTGGTCCAACACATAGGTAGCGGCCATAACGCGCGCTGGCACGCGCATTGAGCTTGCTGGCCGACGGAATGCGTTCGAAGTTCTCGCTGATCGGACATGAAGCGGTCGACGGCCTGTTCGCCGCCGCGCCGACTTATGTGCGCGCCGGCGGAACGCTGATCGTGCGGACCGTCACCCCTTGATGGGCCTGCGGCGACGCGCCCCTATGTCGACGGCTGGCGCTCAGAGAGCCAGGCCGGCTGCAGCGACGATTTCCAAGACGCGCCGCCTTGGTACTTCCGCACGATTTTGAGTTGGATTGCGCCGTTCGAGCGGCATGGCCTGCGCGTGGTCGAGATAAGCGAACCGCTGCATCTGCGCAAGGGCAAGCCGGCGTCGTTGATCCTGTGCGGCTTTTTAATTACATAAGTTGACTTTGCGAGAGCGGCACTTGCTAGCTGTTTAGTTCCGTGCGATCATTTTCCTCGTCGTAGCTGGCCTTTGTTCCGTGCAAAGGCTATGCTCGACGACTTGATTGCTGGATTCAGCAGTCCCGG